>JAJYAS010000084.1 GCA_021779415.1 Bacillota bacterium | reverse complement strand
AATACGCCTGAAATCCGACAAGAACTTCTGAGTCGCGGCTATCACTTTGAAGGACATTCGGACACGGAGGCCGTACTTCTCTCTTACTTAGAATGGGGTCCCTCTTGCGTTGAACACTTGAACGGAATTTTTGCCTTTGGAATTTGGGACAGTAAAGAACAACAATTATTTCTAGCCCGTGATCGGCTGGGAGTTAAGCCACTCTTCTACTCTGAACTGGGTGGTGCACTTGTGTTTGCTTCTGAACTGAAATCGTTACTGAAACACCCGAATATTTCCCCCATCATCGGGAAGGAAGGACTGGCAGAAGTTTTCCTAGTCGGCCCAGCGCGAACTCCTGGAGTGGGTGTGTATGAGGGTATTTCCGAACTAAAACCAGGACACATTCTTATATATTCTCAGAACGGCCTACGAATTCGCAGATATTGGGCGCTCCCTTATCATATTCATGAAGATGATTTGACGACCACGACGGCTAAGATTCGAGATCTATTTATGGATACCGTCCAACGTCAGCTCGTTTCTGATGTACCTATTGGAACTCTCCTATCAGGAGGACTAGATTCAAGCGCAATTACTGCAATTGCCGCCGAATCCCTGGCTCAAGATGGGAAAGGCCCCCTTCAAACCTTTTCTGTCGATTACATTGAGAATGATATGTATTTTCATCCTAATGACTTTCAACCCGGGGCAGATGGGCCATGGATTGAACGTGTCTCTCAACGTTTCGGGACTCAGCACACTAACTGTGTCTTCGATACCCCCGAACTCGTTGAAACACTCAAGGCCGCGACCTTGGCCCGAGATCTTCCAGGTATGGCTGACGTTGATGCTTCTTTGTTGCTTTTTTCACGCGCCATCAAGAAAAAAATCACGGTGGGTCTATCCGGAGAATGTGCGGATGAAGTGTTCGGCGGATACCCTTGGTTTCACCGTCCAGACTCCCTTGCTGCGCAAACCTTTCCTTGGACTTTAAAGTTGGAAAACCGTTTACAAGTGCTTTCTCCTGAGCTGATCGATCGTCTTCAGCCTCACGATTACTTGTCTGAACGATATGAAGAAGCTCTAGCAGAACTCCCCTGCCTTCCAGGTTCCTCTTCCAAGGGTCACCAAGATAGCCGAACACTTAAGGGGGATCTACAACGCGAAGCCCGTATCCGCGAGATCACTTACTTGACCTTAACCCGTTTTATGCCAACCCTTCTTGATCGCAAGGACCGCATGACCATGGCAACAGGTCTCGAGGTACGGGTTCCCTTCTGTGATCATCGCTTAGTTGAATACGCTTGGAACATTCCCTGGGAGATGAAAGCACTTGAAGGTAGAGAAAAAGGGCTCTTACGACATGCACTCGCGGGCCTCTTACCCGATGATGTGCTTTGGCGACGCAAAAGCCCTTATCCTAAAACTCACCACCCCAGTTATCTTTCAGCCGTTCGCACTTGGCTAGAAGAAATCATTGAAGACCCAACATCCCCGCTTCTCCCCTTCCTTAATATCCCCGCCCTTCGGGATCTCATGAAGCTCTCCGATACTCTACCTTCCGGGCGACCATGGTTTGGACAATTGATGGACATACCACAGCTCTTTGCTTATCTTACTCAGGTAAATTATTGGTTGGTAGAAAACAAAATCAGCGTTCAATAAATCATAAATGGCCTGCAATTATACGCCTTGCAGGCCATTTATTAAATCGCTTCATTCACTCCTGACGCTTGGCCACTTTCGCAATCTTGAGGCTTTCTCGTGACCTTAACTTTGGTAATTCTAAAGCCGATAACCTCCATCACTTCAAAGTAGAAACCATCAAAGTATACTGCATCCCCTTTGACTGGTTTTCGACCTAAGCGGGAAAAAACGTATCCTCCAATCGTGGAAACGGTTTCTTCCTCAAGTTGAATTTCTAACAGCTCTGAAACTTCTTCCATCAAAACCCTGCCGTTTATGATATATTCACTTTCGGCTATTTTCACAATGTCTGGCTGCTCCGATTCAAATTCATCGTAGATTTCTCCGACTAATTCCTCCAACATATCTTCAATCGTGACAAGCCCAGCCGATCCACCGAACTCATCCACGACCACCGCCATGTGGGTTCGTTGGCTCCGCATCTTTTGCACAAGATGAGAAATGGGCATTCCCTCTGGAACGACAAGTATATCCCTCTTAATCTGGGTAATATCCTTCTTATCTTGCTGTTCCTGTATGCGAAAGATGTCTCTCATATGAACCAACCCTAAAACATGGTCTTTATCATCGTCACATAAAAGATAACGGGTATGTCCATATTTCTTTATAACTCCAAGAACCTCTTCGAACGAATCTTGGATGAAAATACACACCATATCTTGACGAGGAATCATTACTTCACTAGCAATGCGGTCTGAAAATTCGAACACATTGTCCAACAGCTTACCTTCCATTTTATCTAAATACCCATGTCTTTGGCTAGCATCAACCAGCATTCGCAGTTCCTCTTCACTATGCGCTAAATCAGCCTCATTAGCTGGTTTAACTCTCCAAATGCGCAACACAAGATTCGCAACACTATTAAGGGCATAAATTACTGGATAAAATATGAGGTAAAAATCTTTTAAAAAACCTGCTGTTCCAAGTGCTATACCCTCCGCCTTTTGAATGGCCAAGGACTTGGGAACAAGTTCTCCCAGTACGATATGTAAGAACGAGATCAGTAAAAAGGCTATTGTTACCGCAATCGTGTCAGTATAGATCGTGTTCCAACCAGCCAGCTTCGCAAACAAGGGTTCGATTAATGACGCAATCGCTGGTTCCCCGAGCCAGCCTAAACCTAGTGAAGCAAGCGTTATCCCAAGTTGACAGGCCGAAAGGTAAGCATCAAGTTTCGAGGCCACATCAAGAGCGTTCTGCGCTCTCTTTGATCCATTCTCCGCTAGTTCCGCCAACCGAGTCTTACGAACCTTGACCAAGGAAAATTCAGCAGCAACGAAAACGCCATTAATTCCGACCAACATGAAAGCAAGTAAAACCTTTATAAAACTCCAGAGCGGACCATCTATGGTTTTTCTCCTCCTCGCAAAAGCTTTAGAATTGATTCATCGTCCTCTGTTCCGATGATGTGCTTCATCATATACTCGTACCCTGTGGAAGAAAGTGGATTAGTCTCCATAAGTAAATTGTCACTTTGTTCAGGTACGGGCGCCTCGGAAAATAAAGCCTCCAGCGAAAACGTTTCCACCTCTTCAGGTTCTTCAAGCTCTTCAAGTCTCTCTTCCAATAGATCATCGTAAGTTTCTTCAAGATCGTGTTCGCTGTCTTCCTTCAAAGTGGTTTCTGGAAGAGTTCTTAATAACCCCTGTTTCAATGTCTCTTTAATAAAGGAACTTCTCTTTTCAGGTTCAATCCGTTGCAAAGCTTGCCAAAGTTCCGCCTCATCTTCATCGAAATACAGAGGAATAAAAGAAGATTGAGAAGGTATCATTCCTGCACATTCGCTTTCTTCGTAATATTATTAACCAAGGTCGCCGCCATAATACGAAAACCAGTAGCATTTCCAAACTGCGGATCCTCTATGAGTTGTTTATTTTCCAACTGAATATGCTCAAAAACCATTTCCCCGACTTTTCCGGATACGAGAACCGTATGCAGTTTGCCGAGCATTGGTTTTAAAGCTTTCTTGACTTCCCGAGAGATATCCGTCCCCAACTGGGTGAGCATAGTTTGCATGATCGGATTGAGGTTAAGTGATCCGTTATTCCAAGGATACAACCCACCATTAACTCGGAAAATCTTATCGAGTTCTTTATCGTCGGTTTCAATCGGATTGGCGTGATTGCTGGTCATTTCCTTTAGCTTTTCTGCCACCCCAATATAAGCCCATTTCAACCCCTTCTCAAGACTAAATGAATTTGGTGGGTCGAGCATGATCCCATCATAAAACGTAGCAATATCTGTCGTACGAAAGCCAGGGTCAATGACCACAACATAGCCACTGAATAGTTTGGCGCTTGTCGGAATCCCGTATTCATTGAGAGACTCCTTAATGAATACACCATAGCTTTGGGGCAACACTCGAGAGCGTAGTATATTCAGGTGACGTGTGACCCCTTCCATGGGACCGGACCGAAACTCAACAGAAAAGGCCCCCTTTAACTCCTCTTCATACTTATTCTTCAGACTTGCATAATATTTTACAGGTACGCCCGTGCCAAGGTAAACATTCGCCTTGGGACTCTTTTGGGCTAGAGCCAAAGCAACCACAAGGAGTGCTGTAGCCTCTTCATCCGAGGACTTATCTTCATCCCAGCAATAATGAGCTTCGTTCGGATTCAAGCTCTCCGCCAAGCTCCCCATAAAATAATGACGTTCCACGCCCGTAGAATAATTCTTCACAATAACGTCCAGAGAAGCAATCTGGGTCTCTAAATCGGTTCCCTTATTAATCAGAGCATTTCCCAACGTCGAAAAAATTCGTTCATTTCCCTTACAAATTACCGCAGGAAACAAAACCTTGGTGTCTCCGGTGTCAAGTTTTATCGCTCCGAATCCTGGATCAGCCCCGGCTACGAGAATATCACTTTCAAACAAACCCGTTCCTCCTCAATTCCAAATCAGCCATTTAATACATTCTATTATATACGAATAAAACACGCTTGTAAAAATGTAACCCCTTCGCACTCAATTCCATACGCTGTAAATAGGACCTCAGGCTATGAAATTGAAAAAAGGCGGTGTTAACGTGATGAAAGATCCCTTAGTGAGGAGAGTGTTCTCCTATGAATAACGGCATTCCTCCCCTCCTAGTTCGTAATATCTCTTTACCACTCCCTCTCATTCGCGAAACCTGGCAAGAAAAACTTAAAGCCTTATTCCGGTATCTAGGTCCAGCCTTTATCGTTAGTGTCGCATACATCGACCCAGGAAACTTTGCAACAAACATAAGTGGAGGTTCGAAGTTTAATTACACACTTCTTTGGGTTATTCTCTGGAGCAACCTGATGGCAATTTTCTTGCAAACGCTTTCAGCTAAACTGGGCATCGCTACGGGCGTGGATCTTGCGACACATTGTGGTAGGGTTTTTAGTCGACCCGCAAATACCTTTCTTTGGACGATTACTCTTTTTGCCGCCATGGCAACGTATATGGCTGAGTTTCTAGGGGCAACGCTTGGTTTCTATCTGCTTTTTGGTATACCTCTCCTTGTCTCGGGCTTAATGACCATTGGGGTTACCTTTCTGATCGTGTATTTACAGAGGTTTGGGCAACATGTGGTAGAACGGGTTATTACAGTTTTAATTGCTGTCATTGGACTATCCTATTTCATAGAAATCTTCTACGCTAAACCAGCTTGGGGCGAAGTTGTTTACCACACCTTAATGCCTAGCTTAAATTCGAGTAGTGTTATGATAGCTGTTGGAATGCTCGGAGCAACCGTCATGCCCCATGTGATCTACCTTCACTCTGATCTCGTTAAAAGCCGACGAACATCTAATGACCTTGCTGCCAATCAAAAGCACTTTCGGCTGGAACGTCTTGACATCATCATCGCCATGAATATTGCCTTCTTGGTGAATGCCGCGATGGTTATTGTTTCGGCTTCAGTGTTTTACTCAGAAGGCATGCCGATTGATACAATCGAAGAAGCTCACCGTTCTTTGGCTCCCCTGCTTGGATCCCTTTCCAGCGGAGCTTTCGGTTTGGCTCTTCTAGCATCTGGCCTGTCTTCCTCAGCGGTCGGGGCAATGGCTGGAGAATGCATGATGAAAGGCTTCATTGGCCTTGATATTCCGCCCAATGTCCGCCGCATCATTACTGTTATTCCGGCCCTGGTCCTTTTAGCCCTTGGTTTTAACCCTATGACAATCCTTATTATGAGCCAGGTGGTCCTGAGTTTCGCCCTTCCGTCTGCAGTTATCCCCCTACTCTTAATCACCAAAAGCCGAGATATTATGGGAGAAATGGTTAATCGGAGAGTAACAAATTGGATCGGGATAGGCGTGGTTTGTGTCATTATTTCGTTAAACGCAGTTTTGCTCTACATGACGTTTACATCCTATTAATTTTCTCCATCACAGGCAAATAGCACCTCTCCAAGAAGAGGTGCCATTTGCTGGATTCCTGTTATTTCAAAGATCTACAACAAGTTATGATACTGTTATTAGTGTTCACTTCACTCAATGCATTATTATAATTTAGAATAAGTTCATCGCTTTGGCCGTTTCAGTTAATTCGGCTCGAAAATCCGGATGAGCTATGGCAATCAACGCTTGTGCACGTTGCTTTGCAGATTTGCCCCGTAGCTGGGCTACGCCATATTCTGTAACGACATAGTTGACATCATTTTTCGAGGTCGTAACAACTGAACCCGGTGTAAGGGTTGGCGTGATCCTTGAAATCGTTCCATTCTTTGCCGTGGAAGGAAGAACGATAAAGGACTTACCACCTTTGGAACGATTCGCTGCCCGTACGAAGTCTGCTTGCCCTCCTGTTCCACTATAAGGGACGCTTCCCATGCTTTCCGAACAACACTGCCCCAAGAAATCCACTTGCACGGAGGCATTAATTGTGACCAAATTATCATTCTGCCCGGCAAGATATGGATCATTCGTAAAGTCAACAGGATGCATCTCCAACTGCGGGTTACGGTTCATAAACTCATAGAGCCGCTTGGTTCCAAGAGCGAACGTCGCTACGACCTTTCCTGGTAAGTAATTCTTCTTAAGGTTGTTCACTGCACCGCTTTCAATCAGTGTCAAAATCCCATCCCCGACCATTTCCGTATGAATCCCAAGATCATGTTTATGAGTAAGTTGCACCACAACAGCATCTGGAATTCCGCCGAATCCGATTTGAATCGTAGAACCATCCTCAATAAGGTCTGCCACATATTTTCCGATCGCTTCCTGAACCGGACCAATTTTCGGTAGCGCAACTTCCGTCAATGGGGTCTTATCTTCCACAAGAGCTGAAATCTGAGAGATATGAACTAAGTTGTTACCATTGGCAAAAGGAACGTTTGGATTAACCTCTAAGACAATATTGCGTGCTTTCTCAATCGCAGCCAACGTATAATCCGTTCCTAAACTAAGAGAGAAATACCCATGTTCGTCCATTGGGGATGCAAGACTAAACACAACGTCAACTGGAAGAAGGCCATCTCTAATCATTCTTGGCATTTCGCCAAAATAACTGGGGATGTAATCAATCCATCCTTGCTGGGCGCCTGAACGTGTAGGACCACCTAAAAAATATGATAAATGGCGGACGTGATCAACTGTTTCAGGATCAATATAGCCAAACTTTCTGAGGGGAAGTATCTGGCATACTTTGACATCATTAAATTCCCTACGATGTTCGGACAAAGTTGTCAAAAGTGCTGGCGGTTCGCCAGCCCCCGTCGGTACACTGAGAAAATCCCCGTCCTTAACTAGTTTAATTGCCTCCCCTGCTGTGCGAAGCTTCTCTTGGTAAAGCTCTTTAACCTTTGACATTTTCTCTCACCTCACGTTCTTCTCTTTTTCTCTCTAGTCGCAAAGAGATCTCTATTTTGAATAACTAATTACATCATACCGAGCAACCCTAAGGACGTCAAGAGTATATTCATATTATTCTTATAACTTTGAATATTTTCATTTTATTTCATAATTTCTAAAGTTTTTTTGCTTTATCTTCTTATTTGAGTAACTCAAAAAAGTTGGTTTCCTAGATGCGGACTCTTGAGATTCGCAAATGGTTGTGTTATGCTAAAGAAAAAATATTGTCATTTTAGGTGCCCTTTGGGGAGAATAGGGAAGTTCGGTTTAAAACCGACGCGGACCCACCACTGTATTCGATGAGCTTCGTAATCACTGGTATTATACTGGGAAGATTACGGATTGGGCGATGATTCGATAGCCAGGAGACCTGCCTAAAATGTTGACGTCTTCCTACAACTAGGGAGCGGCGGTGATGACGGTAAAGTCCCGACCACAGAGAAATTTGTGGTCGGGACTCTATTATTTTCAAACAGATTATAAAGTGAGGATGAGAGGGGAAAATACCATGACAAATTTAACCGAGGACCAATTATATGCCCAACTTCTAGAACTCATAGGGAGTATTTCAGACCTAGACGAGGAAGCGATGACAACGATCCAGGGACGTTTAGATTCACTCACCAAGCCCCAGGGAAGTCTCGGTCAGTTAGAAACTATAGCTAAGCAGCTGGGTGGCATCCAACGGACCTCCAGCCCGAAAATTCTTAAAAAAGCCGTCCTCTTAATGGCAGGAGATCATGGAGTCGTTGAAGAAGGGGTAAGTGCCTTTCCTCAAGAAGTAACCCCTCAAATGGCCTATAATATCATGAGTGGAGGCGCGGCCATCAATGTTCTATCTCGCCAAGCGAAGGCCGATGTTTTTTTAACTGATGTTGGTATTGCTTTCCCCTTAGAGGGAGATATTATTCACAAACGTGTTGCCAATGGAACAAAGAATATGGCCAAAGGCCCTGCCATGACACGATTAGAAGCCCTTCAAGCTCTCCAGGTCGGTGCAGAAGTTGCTGCTGAAAAAATCCAAGAGGGGTATAATCTCTTTGCCACCGGAGAACTCGGTATCGGCAATACCACACCCAGCTCAGCGATCGTCGCACTCCTTACTAATTCCTCCATAGAAGATGTCGTTGGACGCGGAACCGGAATCGATGATGCCGGCTTAATTCGGAAACGCAGCGTCATTGAAAAAGCCATTGAAGTTAATCAGCCTGACGCAACCGATGCCTTAGATGTCCTTACCAAAGTAGGGGGCTTAGAAATTGCCGCTATTGCAGGTTCTATCCTACAAGCTGCTGCAAGTCATGTTCCCTTTGTGATTGACGGGTTTATCTCCACTGCCGGCGCACTGATTGCTGCGAAACTCGCACCAAAGAGCACCGCCTATATGATTCCTTCTCACGGTTCAGTAGAAATAGGCCACTGCAAGGCTCTAGCCGGACTAAGTCTTGATTCAATCCTTAACCTCAATATGAGGCTTGGGGAAGGAACAGGAGCAGCGATAACCTTTTACATTGTAGAAGCAGCTCTGCATATCCTCGAAGAAATGGCGACCTTTGCCGATGCAGGAGTTAGCGAAAAAGCGAACTAACCTCGAAACTTTAAACAACAAACATTGGGAGTCGGTGAATACTATGTCTCAAGTTACACTTATCACAGGGGGGGCGCGAAGTGGCAAAAGCCACTTCGCCGAGCTCCTGGCCGCTTCGTCAAAGAGCCCAGTCATTTACATTGCTACTGCCCAAGTCTGGGATGATGAAATGGCCCTGCGCGTTAAAAAACACCAGGAGCAACGTCCGTCCACATGGCGGCTCATCGAAGAACCTCAAAATATCCACGACACATTGTTCAAACTTAAGGATGAAAACGGGGTGATTCTCCTAGATTGTGTCACCCTTTGGCTCTCGAATCTTCTCCTTAAAGGACAAACCAAACCCTCTGCCCCCTCCGAACATACTCCTGAAGAGCAAGTCACTGACCTAGAACCTCAGATTGTGGCTAAGGTTAAGGAGGTTGCTCAACTAGCTCGAGAAATTAAACCTCAGGTCATCTTTGTCACCAATGAAATTGGCCAAGGGATCGTGCCGGAATACCCCTTAGCTCGAGCTTATCGGGATTTAGTCGGGAGATGCAATCAGATCTTGGCTCAGAGTGCAGAT
>JAJYAS010000083.1 GCA_021779415.1 Bacillota bacterium | reverse complement strand
GGCAGAAGCGCAAAAGTTTCGTAGCAAAAATAGTATCTTATCCCGATCGGGATAAGATACTATTTTTGCGCTTACTTACCTAATACATTTTCTTGATGAAATCAACAAAGGCGTTTATCAAAGAAATTTGCAAGGACTCCTTCCGATAAATCATCCATGATTTTCTCAGAATAGGTTCCCCGTATTTCGTTTTTAATGGATATTTATATAAATTCTTAGTATCGTCTAAAACTATATCCGGTAAGATGGCATAGCCTAACCCATTAATAACCATCTCTTTGCAAGTCTCCATATTATCAACTTGCATAGTAATAGTTGGTGGCTTGGAGAATATTGATTTCCACCAATTATCAATTGTAGTTTCCAATGAAAAATCTGTTGTATAAACTATTCTGGATAAATAGGGTAATTCATCTAAAGAAAGTTCTTTATTTGAAACAATGCAGATGCTTTCTACCATGAGCAGTTGTTTTTCATCCGACCAATTGAATTCTCCTCTTATAAAACCAATATGCACTTCTTGCTTGAAAACAGAATTAGTTATTTCAGAGCTTCTTTTGGTAACTACTTTAAACTCCACATCGGGATATAAAGAATTAAATTCTTTCAAAATACTAGGGAGCTTGTGACGGGCTAAGCTTCTTGCACTGCCTACTTTTAATGTACCGGAGATTTTATTGTCCATACTCAATAAATATTCTTTTGTGCTATGTAAAAGTGAAGACATTTCCCTCGAATATTTTACTAGATATTCTCCTTGTGGGGTAAACTCAACTCCTCTTCTTCCTCTGTGAATTATCGTAGTACCGAATTCCTTTTCAAGTTGTTGGATGCGATACGTCAAAGCTGGCTGTGATATGTATAAGATCCCTGCTGTTTTTGTTATGTTCTGTTGTTCATAAAGGATTTGAAGTAATAACCAATCTTTATCTTCCATTACTAATCCGAATCCTTTCAAATTTTTTTCATTAAGATAATAATACCTGTGAGTTGAGCCTTTTGCAATTTTGAAGCAACTCAAAGCCACAAATGGGAATGCCACATGGGGATCTAATAGGATTCCTTCGGGAACGACATAACTTGTTTAGTTACAAGATACATTATTTTTTAAAGATTTAGACAGATTCAAATGCCAGTTTAATTTGGAATTAAAATATTCTATGAATTACTATAAAATATATGTATTTATTTCTATAGTGTGTTGTATGTTTTGTTTAAATAAGCTTCCTGAGGGGTGACGGCAACGGTAACCCTATATTACTACAATAAACGCGGAAGACATAGAAGTATCAGTTTAAAAACATGGAATTTATGCTTTGGCCAGCGCATCAGTGCAACTAAGGCAACCGCTGGCCAAGGATGGCGAGAAGCGACCGCCTTCGCTAAGGCTTGGTGCTAGCCAAGTTTTCTTTACGTGAAGATTAGCGTTAAGATGCCTAAGGGATACTAGAAATAAAATATTCTTATTTAAAAACCTATAATAATAGTATTATATTTATGGCATTTATTGTGCTAATTTTAACACATAACCATTTAACAAACGGAGGTCGCAACATGAGGGAAGATGAAAGAATTAAAGCCGCAATTATTCGGGGCGGAACAAGTAAAGGGGTATATCTGATGGCAAATGACTTGCCAAAAGATCCTAGAATAAGAGATGAAGTAATCCTTAATATATTTGGTAGTCCGGATGTTCGCCAAATCAATGGTTTGGGTGGGGCTGATCCTCTTACGAGTAAACTTGCAATTATTAAACCTTCTACGCGGGAAGATGCGGATATAGACTATACCTTTGGTTATGTTGGAATCGATTCAGCCTATGTGGATTACTCAGGTAACTGTGGAAATATTTCTTCCGGTGTCGGTCCATTTGCAGTGGATGAAGGATTAGTTCCTGCAGTAGAGCCAATGACTAAAGTGAAAATTTATAACACAAACACTAAAAAAGTAATTGAGGCTGAGGTTCCAGTTAAGAATGGAAGATCTGTCTCTGAAGGGGATTATGTCATTAATGGTGTCCCCGGAACCGGGGCGAAAATTCTCCTTAATTTTCTTGATTCTGGTGGTTCTAAAACAGGCAAGCTTTTACCGACGGGTAAGACCACTAATGAAATTATCATAAAAGACGGTAGGCGGCTCACAGTAAGTATCGTTGATGCTGCTACACCTGCAATTTTCGTACGTGCAGTTGATTTGGGATTTACTGGTACAGAGCTGCCTAACGATGCCCAAAAAATAGAACTGTTAGAGGTTATGGAAGAAATCCGTTGTATCGGTGCAGAAATGATTGGATTGGCTAAAAGCAGGGATACAGCGACAGAGGAAACACCCGCAGTTCCGAAGGTTGTTCTCGTGGCAGACTCCAGTGATTACAAGACAATTGATGGTCAAGTGATCTTATCGAATAAGATTGATTTGGTGGCTAGGACTAAGGCTCTAGCAGTCATGCACAAGGCTTTTGCCGTCACTGGTGGGATTTGTACTGCTACGGCCGCCCTGATTAAGGGGACAGTAGTCAATGATGTCATTGGACAACAAGCGGTAGAAAGTGGAACGGTTCGTATCGGCCATCCGTCTGGTGTTCTTGATTTTAGCATTGAACTAATACAAAGAAGCGATGGTGAAATCCACCTTGAGAAAGCTGCTGTAGCACGTACATCCAGAAGAATAATGGATGGCTACGTTTATATTCCAGCGAAGATTTACTGGAAAGAAAGTAGGTAGGTGCATTTCGAGCAACACAAGGGAGGGGATAAGAATGAAAAGTAGTGGTCCATGAAAGAACGTGAAAACACTATGAGGTGAGTTCGAAAAGTATATTTTTTACAGGTGGGTGATATTATGGGGCAAAATATAACCAGAAAAATCCTGGACTCGCACCTTGTAGAAGGGGAAATGGTTGTCGGGAAAGAGATATTTATTAAAATCGATCAAACATTAACACAAGATGCGACGGGTACAATGTCATATTTGGCGTTTGAAGCATTAGGACTACCAAGAGTAAGGACTGAAGTCTCAGTAAGTTATGTAGACCATAATACATTACAAGCAGGATTTGAAAACGCTGATGATCATGCATTTCTAAAAACCTTTGCTGAAAAATACGGATTGTATTATTCAAGGCCGGGAAATGGGATATGTCACCAAGTTCACACTGAAAGATTTGCAGTGCCGGGAAAAACCCTTTTAGGTTCAGATAGCCATACACCTACTTCTGGGGCGTTAGGTATGATTGCAATAGGAGCAGGAGGAATGAGCGTAGCGATGGCGATGGCGGGTCAACCCTTTCCTCTCGTTATGCCTAAAGTAGTAAATGTAAGGTTATTTAGTAAGCTACGACCAGGAGTATCAGCTAAAGATGCTATTTTAGAACTTTTAGGAAGAATGACAGTAAAAGGCGGAGTTGGAAAAGTTATAGAATATGGTGGTCCTGGAGTAGAAACATTAAGTATAACTGAAAGGCAAACAATAACGAATATGGGGGCAGAATTAGGTGTAACCACTTCTGTTTTCCCAAGTGACACGGTTGCGTATGAATTCATGAAATGTCAAGGAAGAGAAGAAGATTGGTTAGAATTGTTGGCAGACGAAGATGCTGAATATGATGAAGTAATGGAAATAAACCTTGATGAAATTGAGCCTATGGTGGCAAAACCTAATATGCCCGACAACGTTGTGAAAATTAGAGATCTCAAAAACACTAAAATTGATCAAGTATTTATTGGAAGCTGTACAAATGCATCGTATAGTGATTTAGCTAAAGCGGTAGCTATTCTGGAAGGAAAGTGTGTACATCCTAACGTTAGCCTTTCTGTAGCAGCTGGATCAAAACAAGTTTTTGAAATGATAGCAAGAGATGGTATACTTCAGAAATTGATTTCTGCTGGTGCTAGAATACTTGAAAGTGCCTGCGGTCCTTGCGTTGGGATTGGACAAGCCCCGTCATCAGCTGGAATTTCTTTAAGAACTTCTAACCGAAATTTTGTAGGAAGAAGTGGAACGGCGGATGCACAAGTTTATTTAGCAAGCCCAGAAGTTGCAGCTGCTAGTGCTATAACGGGAATTATAACTGATCCTAGAGATGTTATAAACTTAGAAGTTTTGGAGTTAATTACGGAGTCATCAAACCGGATTATTGATGACAGAATGTTAATCGCACCAAAAGAAAATACAGCGGACGTAGTCATTAAAAGAGGACCGAATATAAGGCCTTTACCCCTTCGAGAAGGTTTGGATGATGAGATGAGTACGACATGTATTCTAAAGGTAGAAGATAACATTACGACGGATGACATTATGCCTGCCGGTGCTAAAATTCTTCCGCTTAGGTCAAATGTTCCAGCTATCGCACAGTATGTATTTAATGGAATAGATCCTACATTCTCTAAAAGAGTTCAAGAGAACAAGGGCGGAATTGTTGTAGCTGGAGAGAACTATGGTCAAGGATCAAGTAGAGAACATGCAGCTCTTGCACCGATGTATCTCGGCGTTAAGGCTATCTTAGCAAAGTCTTTTGCAAGAATTCATCATGATAATTTAATAAACTATGGTATTTTGCCCTTAAGCTTCATGGATAAAGCTGATTATAACAGGATAAATCAAGGAGATTCCCTAGTTATTAAGGCTATTAAAGCCCAAGTAGGCAATGGTGAATTTACTCTCATCAATGAGTCGAAAGGATTTGAAATTAAAGCCTTTGTAACTCTTTCAGATCGACAAAAAGAAGTAATATTAAGTGGTGGACAATTAAATTATTTTAAGAAATTTCTTTAACTCTAGATGAGTATGCAAAAAGAATGTGTTTAACGTTTTTAATGTATACAGGATACTTTATGCAAAAAAGCTTTAATTGGTCAAAAGTATTTTAAGAAGTCGAATGTGTTAACACTGGAAATTAATAAAATTTCTTGAAGGGTGGAAATCAAACTATGCATTTTAATATGGGGGCTTTTTTACTTGATAAGTTTACGTTGCTGTTTGCTGCAGCATGCATAGGATTAGCATTTGGAAAAATAAAATTCGGCAAGTTTTCTTTCGGTTTTTCAGGCACATTGTTTTCAGGACTAATTTTAGGTTGGGGGGCTGTTTCATATGCTAAAAGCATTCCCAAAGGTGATGCATTATTTGCAACTGCGCAGAAAGCAATAGCCGGTGGAGCAGCCTATAATGATTTCTTTAATTTGTTCCTGATTATATTTATTGCTGCAGTGGGACTATTAACAGGAAAAGACATCGGCAAGGCATTGAAAAAATACGGCATTAAATTTCTTGTTATAGGTTTTGTTATTACTTTTACTGGAATTGCTGCGACATACGGATATATAGCAGTAAATAAAAATTACAATGCATATGAGATATCAGGCATTTATTCAGGGGCACTAACAAGCTCACCAGGATTGGCCGCTTCACTCGAGACAGTTAAAGATCAGGCAAGCACTTTAGCACATAGATATTCAAATTTACCTGAAGCAGATAAATCAAAAGTATTAAAAATGGTTGACACAACAGGAAATCTGACACCTGAAAACACCCCTACACTTAATAAAGATCAAATTCAGAAATTTATTAAGACAGCCCAAAGCGATGTGAGTTTAGGTCACGTCTTGGCATTTCCGTTCGGATTGTTGACTATTATACTTTCTATGGTATTCATTCCGAAGATTTTCCGTATCGATGTGGAAAAAGAAAAACAAATTTATGAACTGAGCTATAGCGAGGTTGCAGCAACTGGTGAACAAGGGCCCATAATCAAGGAAAATGATTTTAATCTATTGGCATTTACTTTTGTATGTATTATAGGCTATTTTTTAGGAAGCTTGGTGTTTAGCTTAGGAGTGGGTAAGTTAAGCCTCGGTAGTACAGGAGGAGTATTGATAGCAGCTTTAGTCTTTAGCTATATTGGAAAAATTGGTTCTCTAAATTTCAGGATGAGCAGTAAAATTTTAGGTATTATCCGACAGCTGGGTTTGGGGCTTTTCCTGGCGACAGTCGGACTAATGTATGGTTATGATGTTATTAGTGTATTTGCGGGCTCTGGACTTGCAATAGCTATGATGGGATTATCGGTGGTTGTGGCTGCCATACTGATAGGATTTCTTGTGGGGCGATATATCTTCAAGCTTAATTGGACCATTCTTTCCGGTGCAATATGTGGAGGTATGACTTCAACACCTGGCTTAGGTGTCGCGGTTGATATAGTAGGCAGTAATGATCCCGCTATAGGCTATGGGGCAGTCTATCCGATTGCGCTGATTTATAAGGTGTTACTAATTATGATATTGCATCGACTGTTTGTTATTTAGGATATATACATTATGACGAGGGGGATAGATATTGAACGATTCTCGTTCAATTTAAAGATGGGAAATAAAGAAGAAGCGTTACAACTGCATAAGAAATTCAAAGGAAAATTGCAAATTGCGGGAAAGGTGCCGATCAGGAGCAAAGAAGATCTATCCCTGATTTATACACCAGGGGTGGCGGAACCTTGTAAAGAAATCTATAAAGATAAGAATAATGCTTATCTTTATACCATCAAAGGAAGTACTGTTGCCATTATTACCAATGGCACAGCTGTTTTAGGCCTCGGTAATATCGGTCCTTTGGCAGGCTTGCCTGTGCTCGAAGGTAAGGCATTGCTTCTTAAGGAATTTGGTGATGTGGATGCCTTCCCAATCTGCTTAGATAGCAATGATCCCGATGAAATTGTAAAAACAATACTCATGATAGCTCCTGGGTTCGGAGGAATTCATCTTGAGGATATTAAAGCCCCTGAATGTTTTTATATTGAAAATAAACTCAAAGAGAAATTAGATATTCCTGTCTATCATGACGATCAGCATGGAACAGCAGTTGCTGTTTTAGCAGGGTTATACAATGCGGTAAAAATTCAAAATAAGACGTTGGAAGAACTTAAGATAGTTATCAACGGAGCCGGCGCGTCCGGAATTGCCATTGCCAGAATTCTTCTGGCTGCAGGTGCCAAACATATCGTGTTATGTGACATCAACGGAGCCCTTGTGGAAGGAGATAGCACGATTAATGACGCGCAAAAGGAAATTGCTCAATTAACTAATCGCAATTTTGAAACGGGGCAACTCGAAGACATTATCAAAAATAAAGATGTATTTATTGGTGTATCGGTAGAAAACGTCTTAACCCAAGAAATGGTTCAAACCATGAATCAAGACAGTATCATTTTTGCGCTGGCTAACCCGGTTCCCGAGATTATGCCAGACGTAGCAAAAGCAGGCGGGGCAAGAATTATTGGAACCGGACGATCGGATTTCCCCAATCAAATCAATAATTTGTTGGTCTTTCCGGGAATCTTTAAAGGCGCGTTGGAAGTCAGGGCAGAAGATATCACGAATGAAATGAAGTTGGCAGCTGCAAGAGCAATCGCTGATTTAGTGCCCAACAAAGAACTAAATGAAAACTATATTGTACCGGATGCTTTTGATAAGAGAGTGAGTCTCGCTGTTGCAAATGCTGTCAAGCGGGTCGCTCAATCCAGTGGAATTGCACCATTAATTGCAAAGTAGTTAAAAATGGAGAACAATGCGATGTGGTATGACAATTTGAATGAACAAATCGTAAACCTTCAATCCAAAGTAGAAAGGGTTCAACTGGAGGAATTCCTGAAAAAGCAGAATTTATCTCTGGATCGGGAGGTTGACTATACAATCGCTTTATTTGACAGAGAAGAGATCGTTGCTACCGGTTCACTAGACGGGAGAATTCTGAAATGTATTGCAGTGGATAATGACTATCAGAATATGGGTTTGTCTGCGAAAATTGTCACCCATCTTGAACGTGAGGCCTACTCTAGGGGAAAGACTCACCTCTTTATATATACCAAACCGGAAAATAAGGTCATATTCTCAGACCTGGGTTTTTATACCATAGCAGAGGTGCAGTCAAAGGTCGTTCTTATGGAGAACAGGACGGATGGGATTAAAAAATACCTGAAAGAAATCACTCAGGAGACTAAAGAAGTCACTCCAAAGAATGGGGACAAGAAAAATATAGCGGCTATCGTCATGAATTGCAATCCGTTTACTTTGGGTCATCAGTACTTGATTGAGTATGTAGCGTCCAGCTATCAGACGCTGCATATCTTTGTTCTGTGGGAGGATAAGTCCGGTTTTCCTGCAGAAATCCGATACAGGCTTCTGAAAGAAGGGGTTGCTCATCTAGGAAATGTGGTCCTTCATCAAGGAAAGGACTATATTATATCTGATGCAACGTTCCCCTCCTACTTTATCAAAGAGTTTCAGGACGTGGTGGAAACCCATGCCAGGCTCGACCTGGAAATTTTCACGCGCTATATTGCTCCGGCACTCGGAATTCAAAAGAGGTTCGTTGGAGAGGAACCCTACTGCAAGGTTACAGAAACCTATAACTCGGTCATGCAGGAGATTCTTCCTGCCCATGACATGGAGGTTCAGGTGGTGCCGAGGAGGTTGAGCGAGGGACAACCGATCAGCGCCTCTAGGGTGCGGAGCCTGATTCGAGAAGGTAGGCTCCAAGAAGTTAAGGCACTGGTTCCTGAAACGACGTATCAATTTCTTTTATCACCAGAGGCAGAGGGGATTATCAAGAGTATTCAGGCAAACCAAAAAAGACATTAATAGGGGGTTCGGAGAAAATGAAGATTCTGGATGTAGGGATTGCCGGAACGCTTGAGTCAAGCGATATCACAATTCATATTGAAAAGAATGAAGGAAAAGGCATCGAACTTGAACTCAAAAGCACTGTCGAAAATCAGTTTGGCAAGCAGATAAAAAAGGTTATTAACGAGACGTTACAGGAGTTAGGGGTAGAGAATGCTACTGTCCGAGCTAATGATAAAGGGGCTTTGGATTGCACCATTCGGGCCAGAGTGATTACGGCAGTAAGCAGGGCTATCCAGAATAATTGTTTTCCGTGGGAGGTGAAATAAATGGGCAGGCTGAGAAGAAGTATGTTGTATGTGCCTGGGAATAATCCAGGCATGATCAGGGATGCTCATATCTATGGATCGGATGCCATTATGTTCGACTTGGAAGATTCCGTTTCTCTCAATGAGAAAGACGCCGCAAGACTTTTAGTTTATGAAGCCCTGAAAACCAGTGATTACGGACGGACGGAAGTCCTTGTGCGTGTCAACGGCTTAAATACGCCTTTCGGCAGAGATGATTTTGAAGCCATGGTCAGAGCAAAACCGGATGCGATCCGTCTACCCAAAACCGAAACACCGGAAGATGTAGAGGAAGCGGATCAATTAATTACGCAAATTGAAAAGCAGATTGGAATAGAACTGGGAACCATCAAACTCATGGCGGCTATTGAAAGTGCTTTGGGAGTCATTAATGCCTATAAGATTGCAACGGCGAGTCAGCGATTAATCGGTATTGCGATTGGAGCTGAGGATTTCGTAACCGACCTAAAAACAACGCGTTCTCCAGAAGGAATTGAATTACTGGCAGCGAGGAGCCAAATCCTTTTTGCTGCACGGGCGGCAGGTATTGATGCTCTGGATACGGTTTTTTCCGATGTGAATGATGAAGAAGGATTTATCCGGGAGGTCAAACTCATTAAACAATTAGGTTTTGATGGGAAGTCTCTCATTAATCCTAGACAAATTAATATTGTGCATAATATCTATACACCGACAGAAGATGAAATCAAGAAATCCTATCGAGTCATCAAAG
>JAJYAS010000082.1 GCA_021779415.1 Bacillota bacterium | reverse complement strand
GATAGCTTGGTTTGATGTTCCCGGAACGCCTCGTCCCATCCGCTTCCGGCATGAAGGAAATGTGGTTAAGGTTGAGATGATTATCAGAACATCGGAAGAAAAACTTGCTGGTAACCGTATGAAAATTTTTGAGTGCCAAAGCCAGATCCATGGACAGATGATGCGTTTTGAGCTTAAGTACGAAATGAACACGTGTAAGTGGTTTTTGTGGAAAATTTAAATGAATGTTGAAACCTTGTAAACACCAGAGCTTTCATTCTACATCTTAGAAAATCGGTGGTCAGGTATAGTCAAAAAAACCACCGAAATTAGATTCGAATCTTAATCTAATTTCGGTGATGGAATTGGTGTTCCGCAGAAATGAAAATTCTAATAAGAATGTATTCTTATTTAGCAAGTAACTCTCCGGCAGTAAATGCCTGTTCTAATAATTCATCCGATAGCTTGAAATTAGGTGAACCTGTATGCGAACAAAGCAAGCTATCTGTAAGCTCCCAACCGAACATGGAGAAGGCGCCATTGACGAACTGGATAGTGGCTTGAAACGCGTCCTTGTTCTCGTTTCCTTGTGAGAAAATAGTAACAGCTTTTTTCCCAGGATAACGGGCTTGGAATGGGAATCCAGTGCCTTCAAACATAGGGTACATTCTGTCAAGCCATTGCTTGGATTGCCCTGAGATTTGCATGAAATAAATGGGTGAGCCAAAAATAACACCGTCAGCATTTTTTATATCCTCATACATTGGTTGTAAATAATCTTTTGTAGAGCAACCCTCATGACTCCTACAATAGAAACAGCCTTGGCAGCCCTTGATACCTTCATCGTTAAGGTCATAGATTTTCACTTCAGAACCTTTTGATTGAGCTCCTTTGATTACTTCCTGAATTAGTCTAGAGGTATATCCGTTTTTTCTTGGACTACCAATAAATGCGATAATTTTACTCATGTTGTGCCCCTGCCTTTAAATATTTTAATAATATAGCAAGATTATATCAGTATAATTGGGCTAAAGGCAAAGAAATAATATAAAGTCCGTCTTAACGGACAAAGCTCTTAAACTGCTAAAATTGAAAAATAGAACAGCACAGAGAATTGAAGCAATGACGAGTATTTAGAAGATCTTATACTTATTAAAAAACACCAAAATGCCGGAATTTGAAAACACCAAAATCGGCTATCAAGCCTGATTTTGGTGTTTTTTGAGCAGTGGATGTTCCGCCAACTTGTCATAGTACTGGTTATAGGACTCAAAAAGTCGTATACAGGGATTTGTAATATTGGTATCGAAATAAATAAGAGGCTCGGATATTAATTCCATAAGGTACCAGTTAGTAGGATAACTGGAAGTTCACTTGAACGTCAGTTGTTAGGGTATATGTGAAGTTGGCATTTATACAGGTTACCTTTCGCTTAACCAATTCCCTAAGCTTTGTCCTAAAACCGTGGAAAGCAGTTATTTTAATTATCATCATTATTGCAGCAGCATTGCACATCCGGTCTATTCATCAGCGGCTCTAGCACGCGTGTAAACAGCAAGACCGCTACTTGACCCCCAATCAATGGAGCAAGTATGTATACAAAGAAGAATCCACCGGATTGATCGGGAAACGCAGCAGCGCCCCACCCAAAAATCCATGCTACAAGACGGGGACCGAAATCACGGGCAGGATTCAATCCAGCCTGAGTCAGAGGTGCAATCAGACAGATAATTGAGGATACTGTTAACCCAATGAAAATTGGCGCTAGGTTGTTATCGGGTCGCCCCAGATTGCAGCCCTCCGTCAGAGAGAATATCATGAGAACGAGCAAAAAAGTACCAAAAGCTTCAGCGCCCATCGCCAAAGGCATGGATACTACAGCACTGCTTCCCGGCTGTAGATAGTACTCGCCGAACATTTTCGCTGTTTGCACGGAATCTGCTGCGCCGCGAATGATATTATGGGCAGTTTCAAAGGCATAAATGGACGGTTCAAATAAGATATACAGGGCCAACCCCGCGAAAAAAGCGCCGAAAAGTTGTCCGGTGAGATAAGTGGGCATTTTTTTCAGCGACATTCTTTTACTTGTCACCATTGCCAGAGTGACTGCGGGATTAAGGTGGGCACAGGATAAATGCCGTGTGGCATAAATGGCTAAGCTAACGCCAATTCCCCAAACCAATGTGATCTCCACTAAGCTCCTATGAGCATCAAACAATACAGACACTGCGACTGCTCCACACCCGAACAGAACCAACAAGAAAGTTCCCAGGAATTCTCCGATAAATTCACGTTTGTACTTGATAGCAAATCATCTCCGTTAACTAATTTAGTTTATAACAGCCTTAGCATCTTCAATAATTACATTGATTGTTTCCGTATAGTCCGTAAGGGTTCGAATCCTGTTTGCCAGGCATTCTTTTCCCGAAATGTTTATTTTATATATCTTCTGGGTTAAGATGTGCTTGGGAATGAGTGCAAGCAACATAAATACCTAAAGTAACTCCTAAGCCAGTAACTAGTGACAGTTCGAACTTCCAAGCGTGGAAAATGTACCGGAGGCAACAATACCAGTAGTGAAGAAAAGTAGTACCAAAGTACCTAAAAACTCAGCCGAAAATTCACGCCAGTGAACTTGTTTATTCAGTAATATTCTCTTCTTGTAAAAGTTTAAGGATAAGTGAACTGGCCTTTTCTGTCATCTTTTGGATAGCCAACTCAGATTTTGCTCCAAGCCTGCTTCTCTTTTCGCCATGCAAAGAGAGTTTGTCTTGTTTGAGGATAGCTGGCAAATAAACCTCAGCATCGATTTGACCGCCTTTTGCCAAAATTATCTTTGAGGCACAGCGATCTTTGCATCCGTTTAAGACTAACACAGGATACTCATTGATGAAATCGATATCCTCTTGAATATCCACGGCCAAAGCGGGTGGACATACTAACACTGTTTGTTCAGGGTATAGATCATCCACTAGCCTATATCCTGCTTCCCGTGTTATTGGGCCGAAAATCTGACCAATTCCGGCACAAGGTGTGATAGCAATTTTGCTTATATTCTTTCCCACTGTCTTCCTCCTTGTAAAAAAAATTACTTCAGATGAAGTTTTGTACTAATACTAATTAAATCCTGATTTATATACCCCATAGGGGTATGGTGCGTCTTTAATAATAATATGGATATATAAATATGTCAATGTTGGATTTGAGTATATAGTTTACTCTTCCAGTAGTGAATCCCTATTGTTTATCGTCTGTAGGGTTCATCAGACCTTTGTTTCAACCCGTCCTTTAGGTCGTTTCCAGTGTCGTCTTTTGAAATTGTTCCCTCAGTTGCCGCAAAATGCTTTGGCACTAAACGGATATTTGTTGCTATATTTATGCCTGTCGCCCACCAAATTCCCTTTGAGTAATGCACTTCGTTCCTTCTCATCTTGAACCTTGTCAAACATTGGGTTCATGCTTTAAATAGTGATTTCTTTTTAACCTTTGTTTCGAAATGCCTAACTTAATACCAGATTATAATGCTTATTTTCCAAGCATTATAGACATTCGCGCCTGTTTCCTTAAACTCCCATTGTTCTTACAATGCCCTGGTATGAGAGAGTTATGCCAGACTACTGATCCAATCAAGTTCACTTAGGCTTATGCCATGTATACTTGGTTGCTAGCAAAGTTGCTATATAATAGGAAGCTTTCCATTGTGGATGGGGTAACGCTTATGTCCCACGCTCAAGTTTCCGCCAAGTGGCATGAGACAAACCATACTGATCCGATCGACTATTTGGCGAGTCACAGGAGAACATGGGTTGATTTGGTCGCTGATGTGACCACACAATATACCCTGATAGAGGAGGACGATACCGTGTTAAACGTCGCAGTTTTATTATTTACGAAGGACGATTATTGGGCCGGGTCTGATGTATCCGTTAAGAATGGAAATTGTGCAATATTTGTGAGTCCGGTGGATCATTCGGTTCCTGCTGAATCTATGAACTCCAAGCAACTGATCGTTGTGGGGGACCGACGACTAAACATCCAAATGAAGTGTTGTTAAGTGGTAAGGACAAATATGCAACGGCTGCTGCTGTTGCGAAGTATTTAGGGTAATGAATCGGGTCAGAGATGGCCTGATTCTTCATTTTGCGAAGGAGGAATTATGATGCAAGCAATAATTAGTTCACTTTTAGATCCGAAAGTATTCGATACTTTAGTTACGGTGCTCGCTTTAATACTAGCGGATTTTATCTTTGGTGTTTTAGTTTCGCTTAGAAATGGAAACTTCAGTGCTAGTAAACTGCCGCAATTTGTGGAGACAAGCCTAATTCCCTACATCGGCGGCTTGTTGGCATTTTTGTATTAATCATAAAGGATTAAACTGAATTGCCTCTTAAGGTTGACTGAAAGATTGCTGAAGTATATCTGAAAGATATCTGAAAAAAATTACTAGCATCTTACACTATAACAGTTACCTATTTTTGTGCTCATTACTAAGAAAAAATAATGACCAGGCGCATAAATCTGCACCTGGTCAAAATAGTTAATCTTGTATATTGAGAACTCTATACAATTCAAATTGGATAGTAAATTATCGTTTATTTAATTATTCTATTGTCTCATCGGGCCAGCATTAGGACCATCATTGATATGTCCATTGTCTGGAACGCCGCTCGGAGCAGCATTTTTAAGAGCAGTTTGAATAGCAGTTTCTTGGGCAGATGTAATCGTACCAGCGGTTACTAAACTATCCAAAGAAGTGGTGAAACCATTGTTGCCCTTAGGAGCACCGGAGGGTTTAAGAGTATTTAAGACAGCCGTTTCTTGGTCTTGGGTAATAGTGCTAGCAGAAACTAGGTTATCGAGGACGGTTTGGAAGCCATTTTGTTTGCCCCCAACTTGATTTTGCTGAACTTGAGTTGTCGTACTATTGGTGGTGGTTGTAGTGGTTGCAAAAACAGACGATGCACTTAAAAGAGTGATAAGAGTTACTGCACTTAAGGCCATAAAAGGTTTGAATTTTTTCATTGGTGATTACCTCTTTCAAATTTACATTTTGAGTATTGTAAAGTGAATTTTGTTCCGTGTACTTTTTGGGTTAATTAATAAATAGAAACGATAGTTATGTTGATATTGTTGTGAAGAGTTCTCTTTGAACATCTCCTTTCAAATCAGATACATGTTTTTCAACCACAATGTTATTCTACGGCTGCTAGCTGAATTTGGACTGAGATATAACTGAAAACTTTCTGAATCTTAGTTGAAAGTTCGCTGAGTCATTATGGTTTTTCTAACATTACTCCCCCAATCTAACAAAAAAATCCTACGCCAGTGGTACCCACAAGGCACACCCAAGAAGGAATCATACGTCCGGTGAAATATAGGATTATCGAAGGCGAGGAGACAATCGTCGTTCGTATCGATAAAGTACTCACTCGTGGAGAGGAAAAGTTCGAGGGTTATCGCGAACTTATATTTGGTTGTCAAGGAGCGATTAATGGTTATATGAAGGATTTTGAGTTGAAATATCGAGTTTCAGTTTGTCAGTGGTTTTTCTTTCGAATGTGACAGGAATTCTCCTCGATTTAGAGAAATAGTCTATTACAATAGTTTTTTGTGGGCGGATAATTTATTGATGAACATTTGTAGGATATTGCGAACGATAGAAGTTAATATAAATTCGAATAACTTCAAGATAGTTTACAAGAAATAAGTTTAAATTGATAATATAATAAAAAAATAACCTGCCTCAACAGCAGGTTATTTTTTATTAAAAGTTTTTTGCTTTTCCTTTAGCGTCCATTATTGCTTTTCCAATAATAGCATCAACATCATTTCCAATAACATCCAAGCCATCTGCTGATATGGTTGTAAAATCAGTTATTCCCAAGAAGCCAAGTATTGTCCTTAAATATCTATCACCCATTTCAAAGGATGCGAAAGGTTCATTGGTATAATCTCCACCTCTTGAAACGATGTTAACTGCTTTCTTTTCTGTACATAAGCCTACAGGACCTGATGCTGTATATTTAAATGTGATTCCAGTAACGCTAATATAATCAATATAAGCTTTAAGGATAGCTGGAATGCTTAGGTTCCAGAATGGTTCTGCAATTACATATTTATCTGCCTCTAAAAATTGAAATGCATACTTCAATATTGGATGGTCTTTACCTGTTCCAGGTTCAGGAACATGCAACTCATTAATTTTGCCAAATGGAAGTGGGGCTATTCCTTCTTTGTATAAATCCAATGTAATAACTTCATCATCTGGGTTAAGTTTTTTATACTCTTCTATAAAACTGTCTGATATCTTGAAGGTTCTTGATTGTCCTTCTGGTTTTGCATTTGCTTTGATGTACAATACTTTACTCATTTTATTCTCTCCTTTAATTATTAACTCAACTTTCGCACACCAGTTGTGCGAATAAAGCCTTGATATAACTGGGCAAATCACTAATCCAGTTGTGTAGTTGACTAAGCGATTCTTTGTTCTTAGGTTTTTTCGGCAGTAGATCGAGTACAAATGCCATCAATTGGCGTAACGCTGTTTTTAAGTCTAAATCGTTTACTTCATCTGCAAAAAGGTAAAACAATCCTCCCAATGAACGTTCATCGTTGTTTTGTCTTCGTTCCCATTCAAGGATGAGATAACGAGTGAAGACGATTGTCGTATGGCTAATCATCATATCGAATGACCGTCCTTGGAATTCAGTGCCCAGTTTTAAGTGTGATTTAGCCACTTTGAAAAAGGTCTCGATACTCCAACGCATCCCATAAATCCTTATAATTTCAGCATTGTCTAAGGCAATATCTGTCGTTAAAATCGCCAACCAATCTCTGCGGTTGTTCCGATTCTGGACGAAGACAATCTTAAGAGATAACCCTGTTAAGGTTTGAACACGAACAGAGCCCAGAATTTCTGCTTTAGGGTTTTTAGGAATTTTAGAATAAAGCTCACTTAGGCTTAAGGCATTCCCCTCGAAACAATAACGTTGTTTAAGCTCTTTTACCATCCCAATGGTGTGAAGTCCCTTATCCATCAGTTTTTGTAGAAGCGGAGCATGAGTAAACCAACTATCCATCAGAACGTAATCCGCCGAGAATCCCACCTTGAGAGCTCTTTCAAGCATTTGGACAACGGCATCAGGTTTAGGATTCATCGCTTCTATGCGACGCTTATAGCCAATGGATCGTTTATCCAAGTCCTCTCGCATATCACAAAGACGGTTTTTAGCCTTAGCTGAACTCATCAATGTGAAATCTATGGGTGCAAAACTGTAACCATCAGCCCAACCCAACGTGAGTAAGCTATAGCCACGGATAAAGCGACCAGAAACATGGTCAAAGATTCTGGCTAAAAGTTCAACCTTCTTACTCCTTTCTCGTCCCATGACAGAATCATCGACGATAAAAACGCGGATACGCTGTGCGGAGGTGAGTTTTTCAAATCGCCCAACAACCTTAAGACTGAGCAGCTGATAGAAACGTCTCCAGTTATAACGGGATTCATTAAGAAACCGATAAACTACGTCTTTCCCTGGAAGTAACTCTGCTCGGCTACCTTCTAGAATGCGGTACAAATTACGGCCCTGGAAGACTAACTGAAATATGATTTGGAAGACAGCGAAGCTTGAGACCCCATAGGATTTGCGGATTCCTGTTGTTCGAAGAAGTTGACTTAACTTAAGTGAAGAAAAAATTAAAGAAAGTTGATTTTGACGCTGTTCAGACAGAGAGTTGTGTTGTAACATTTAGATACGCACCTTTCTGGTTTGGATTTAATGGTTGTTTGGTCACTTCCATTTTACCAATTGGAAAGGTGTTTTTCTGTCAATAGACAAAAATATTTTGTCCTAACCGAGATAGATACTGGGTCAGAGGTAACTTTCGCTATGCGAAAGTTGAGTTATCAAGAAATGGTCAGAAATTATAAAAACGAGGATTTTTCACCTAATGAGGTGAAAAATCCTCGTTTAATATTTTAGCACATTCCGCAATCGCGATGGCTTTTCTTATAATCACTAACCTCTTTTTTCTCTGAACCTTTGATCACCTGTGTCTCCGGATCAATCAATGGCTGCGCTCCTGATGTCTCCACAGGATTTGCTATCCCTGGTTTTACGGGCGAAAGGAGACAGGATTTGAACCCTCCGGTAAGATTTTTTACGTTATATCCATTTTGGGTCAAGATCCTAGACGCAACATACCCTCTCAGCCCAATCTGACAATATTCTAAGATCTCTTTATCCTTATCGAGTTCTCCGAGTCGTCCTCTCAGACTGTCCACAGGGATATGGAGGGCGCCCTGGATATGACCCGCATTGAATTCGACGTCTGTACGCACATCCAATAAGATCGTGTTTTCTCGATCATAAGCCACGAGCTCCTCTGTCGATAGGACATCCACACGACCTGCCAAGAGATTTTCCGCGACATACCCTGCCATATTGACAGGATCCTTAGCCGAAGAAAATGGTGGCGCGTAGCAAAGCTCTAACTCGGTTAAATCCGTAACCGTTCCACTCAAACGAAGGACGGTAGCTATAACATCGATTCTCTTATCCACCCCATCACTGCCTACGCCCTGTGCACCAAGTATTTTGCCCTCTTCATTGAAAATCAGCTTCAAGGTCATCATCATAGCTCCAGGGTAGTAGGAAGCATGAGCAGCCGGATGAACGGTAATCGTTTTATAGGGGATATTCAGGCGCTTTAAAGTCCGCTCATTGTTACCTGTGCTGGCCGCCGTTAAGCCAAACACTTTAATAATTGAAGTTCCCTGAGTCCCTTTATAAGTCGTGTTTAACCCTGCAATATTGTCCGCTGCAATACGACCTTGCTTATTGGCTGGGCCCGCGAGGGGAACTGCAGTATTTTGCTTGTTGACAAAATCCACGACTTCAATCGCATCTCCGACGGCATAGACATTTTCCGCATTCGTGGCCATATTTTCGTTGACTAAAATATGCCCTTTCGCTCCCAGCTGAATTCCACTCTCTTTGAGGAATCCAGTATCCGGAATCACTCCAATTGCTAAGACTACGAGATCTGCCTTCAATTTTTTCTCACTATTAAGGTTGATTTCAATTCCGTTTTCCAGATCCTTAAAGGACTTAACCCCATCATTTAAGATGAGCTGGACGCCATTATCCATAATCTCCTTTTCCACGGCTGTCACAATATCTGTATCAAAAGGCGCCATGACATGGGCTGCTGCTTCGACTAACGTAACGTCTAGCCCTCGATGTTTCAAATTCTCAGCCATCTCTACGCCAACAAAGCCACCACCTATGACAACTGCACTGTTAACTCCGTGGTGATCGACATAGGCTTTGATACGATCCGTGTCCGGTATATTTCGCAAGGTCAATATTCTCTGACTTTTGATTCCTTCAATATAGGGTTTGATCGCTCTTGCTCCTGGAGATAAAACGATGTAATCATAAGATTCTAAGTACATCCCTTTGTCTTTGCTTCTTACCGTCACTACCTTTTTACGTGTATCTATACTAATCACTTCGCTATTCACTCTGACATCAATATTGAAGCGACCCTTCATACTTTCCGGGGTTTGGACTAAAAGCTTTTCCCTCTCTTTAATAGTCTCCCCAATGTAGTAGGGCAACCCACAATTGGCAAAGGAAATGTACTCGTCCCTTTCGAACATAATAATCTCAGCACTTTCATCGAGTCTTCTTAGTCTTGCTGCTGCGGATGCTCCGCCAGCGACGCCACCT
>JAJYAS010000081.1 GCA_021779415.1 Bacillota bacterium | reverse complement strand
TTCCATTTTACCAATTGGAAAGGTGTTTTTCTGTCAATAGACAAAAATATTTTGTCCTAACCGAGATAGATACTGGGTCAGAGGTAACTTTCGCTATGCGAAAGTTGAGTCACTAAGTAATGAACGATGAGGGTCTTACTTATATAGAGCAGATGCTCTAAACAAAAGTTTAGTAATAATTTAGCCAGGATTTTTCGGGAGGAATCACATTGGAAGAATTGGAGAAACACGCTCGAATATTTAATCTAATTGCGCCAGTTTATAATCGCTTTTTTAAAGGTCAGGTCCGAAATTACCGTTCTATACTGGAAAAATACGAAGAAATATTTAATATTCCCCTTGGAGGCAGGGTGTTGGATATTGGGTGTGGTACAGGGGCCTTTATCTCTTGCTTTGCCGAGCGAGGATATCAGACGGTGGGGTTGGATTTTTCTGTTCCCATGCTGAATGCAGCTAGAAAGTCGACAAAAGGTAAGGGAATAGAGTTTGTGCAAGGGGATGCGACACAGGGACTAGACCTCCCGGATAAGAGTTTTGACTTTGTACTTTCTTCCTATGTTCTGCATGGGCTGAGTTCCGCTCTGCGCCAGCGTATCTACGAGGAAGCAGGCAGGCTGTCCCGCGGTCGGATCCTTTTCTACGATTACAACCAAAAGCGTAGCTGGTCTACAGATTTTGTCGAGTGGGCTGAAGGTGGAGATTACTTTGGATTTGTTCGTCAGGGAGAAAGGGAAATGAGGACTTATTTTAACGAGGTCGAGCGAGTGGATGTTGGTCCTCAGACGGCGCTGTATATATGTTCACTGGAGAAGGATTAGAGACCGTCTGGTCGAAACATATGCAAGTCTGCAAGTCAAGAACCGTTCCTACTTGCATTAAATCCGATGGAAGGAGCCTGTAAATGAAGCATATTCTAATTACGGGTAGTACACGCGGAATAGGGTTTGGACTAGCTCAGCGCTTCCTCGAAGCTGACTGTCAAGTGACGATTAATGGTACAACGGTAGAAAGGGTCAATTCTGGGCTTCAAAAGATTAGGAAATCTTACCATTCAGCTAAGGTTCAAGGATTCGTAACAGATGTTGGTAACGATCAAGAAGTGGAGATGCTCTGGGATAACGCTTCAAAGAGTTTTGGAAGGATAGACATTTGGATAAATAACGCCGGAATTGACCAAGAGCGGAAATATGCCTGGGATATAGAACCATCTGACTTTGGACAGATGGTTAAGACAAATTTGTTAGGGTATTTAACGGTAGTACAGTAGCTTTCAAGCGAATGCTCAAACAAGGATACGGACAAATCTTTAATATGGAGGGCTTTGGGAGCGATGGTATGATGCGTGAAAAAATGACACTTTACGGAACGACGAAAAGTGCAGTTAGATACTTCACTCGGTCTTTAGCAAAAGAAGCAAACAAAACTCCAATCATAGTCGGAACCTTGAGTCCTGGAATGGTGGTCACTGATTTTTTAATGAAGTCTATCACGCTAGATTCCGCAGAAGCTGAGAGAAATAAAAAAGTCTTTAATATCCTAGCCGATGAAGTTGATACCGTTACAAAGTTTCTTAGTCAAAGAATATTGAAAAACAAGACGAATAATGTTCATATTGCTTGGTTGACGAAAGGCAAGGTCATATGGCGATTTGCAAGGTCCCCGTTTGCGAAAAGAGGCCTATTTAGCTGAGGTTGTAAGTATCCATGTGTGCCTCGGAGAGCTTATAGCCGAAGATAGAATGGTCGCGTGAAACTGAGACAGCTCACGCGACCATGGTATGGGGGGGATGATTTTGCGAAAACAGTCTGTTTGTGGACTTCTGGTTTTAATAATTGGCGTTGCCGCGAGCGGACCTTTGATCTGGTGGAAATCCCAGTCCGAAATTTCAATTCCCTTTTGGCCATCCGTTAGAATCCCTACTCTTGCTTCTCCCACAGATAAGGATGGGGATGGATTAGATGATCTTAAAGATATTGTGACGGGTGCAAAAGCTGAGGTGCAGAGGAAACCGCAGTATCGCAGTGCTTATTATCAAAAGGGGTATCCGCCGGAGAATGAAGGCGTCTGTTCAGATGTCGTGTGGCGGGCGTTACGAGATGCAGGCTATGACTTAAAGGGTTTAGTCGATCAAGATATTCGGGCCAATATAGGTAAATATCCCCGTGTGCAGGGTAAGCCCGATCCGAATATTGATTTTCGAAGAGTACCGAATCTCTTGGTGTTCTTTCGGCTGAATGCCCAAGAATTAACTCGGGAGATTAAACCCGGGGATGTAGAAAATCTAACGCTTTGGCAACCAGGGGACATCGTGACCTATGGTCCGCCCCATGAACATATCGTAATTGTATCCGATAAGCGCAGACCTGATGGTGTCCCTTATATTCTCCATAACGCGGGACCGACACCCAGTGAATCTGATCAATTGCAGAGCTGGCCTTCCCAGATGACGGGGCACTTTCGCTTTCCACGGGTTAGACCTTAGGTTTCTATGGTCAAATATACCCATGTCCAACATGTAGCCGGATAGAGTAGGCCCAACAGCGGAGGTCAATCTCATAGACAGAGAGTTCCTGCTAACGGGGAATCACGTAGTGTTATGCAGAGCTAGTAAGGAGAGGAAACATATGGAGGAGAAAAAAGCTATTACTTCTAACCGTTCTATCGGGAGAACGCTCATTTTTACAGCCAGTCATTTGATTAATGACACTTACCCTAATCTTTACCCCGTACTCCTACCTGTTTTAATGGTCCAACTTAGTTTCAATACGGCAGCTGCAGGTCTGATTAGCACTGTTTCGGCATTGAGTGCACAACTTCTTCAACCACTGATGGGCTTTTGGGCCGACCATTCTGGAGGAAGGAAATTTGTGGTTGGTGGACTTGCTTTAGGAAGTGTCTTAGCTGCCTTCGCCTTCGGTTGGGCCCCTTCCTATCCCATTCTCCTGATACTTTTGCTCATCAGTGGCTTGGGAAATTCGGCTTTTCATCCACATGCTTCTGCCCTAGTTAGCGAAATCACGGGGGAACGCAAGGGTTTGGGCATGAGTTTGTTTATGATTGGCGGAAATTTTGGTCGCGCTGTAGCCCCTATTCTAGCAAGCACAGCCTTTCTTTTGGGAGGACGGCACGGTCTTTTTTTCGTGGCAGTTCCGGGTTTACTGATGGCGTTAGTCATGGCTAGGGTTATGTCACCTCCCCCAGCCCCTAAACCTCGCCAAGGCAAGGTCTTCACACCAGAATTTATCCACGGTTTACATCGTGCAGGTAGCCTCCTAACCGTTGTTGCTCTGCGCAACATGACATCTTTAACGACTATGACACTTGTCCCCATACTCTGGCACTCCCTAGGCTATCCTTTGACAGAGACAGCCGGTCTTTTGTCTCTTTTGTTTATCGCCGGAAGCATAGGCAATGTTGCAGGTGGTGCCTTATCTGATGTTATCGGTCCAAAGCCGGTCTTGATCGCCTCGGCACTTCTTTCCAGCCTATGGCTACTATTATTCATAAATGTGCATAATCTTGTGCTCTCTTTTGTGCTTGTAGCTCTCTTAGGGGCTTCACTTTATTCCACAAGTTCTGTGGTTATGGTATTTGGTCAAGCACTTTTTCCCGCCAATAAGGGCATGGCCTCTGGATTGACACTGGGAATCGGCAATACTTTAGGTACCTTCGGCGTGGCCATCATTGGCTTAATTGCTGACCACTATTCGTCGGTCACAGGTCTGTATGTCGCTGCCTTTGCGGTTCTTCTCAGCATTCCTTTTGTGATTCGCTTAAAGACCGATTTTGATTCTGTTCGATCATAATTGCAAATGTAAAAGGTTTGCAGATAAGTTGATAATGAGTGGTACTTATCCCGTTTAGCCTAAAACTATAAGATAACGATTTATTATAGCTAAAAGGCTTTGGAAACAACAAATTAATACAATTATAGAAGGCATTTGGATAAACGTGAATGTGGTTTATGAAGGTTTGGATTAAAAGTTACTGTAAAGCTGTTCATTATTGGAGTGCACAGGCAAGAGGATGGAGAATAGACCTGTGAATAGAAGTGACTGGTTATATGTGGATAACTGAGAAGCGCAATGTGCCCCTTATAAAAACCTCTCGACTTACTCATTCGGCTGTCATCGTAAACGGTGGGGGCCTTTTTTGTTTCTCTCATTTCCCATTATCTTCACATTTTCTCCATACAAAGGTCATGGAATGGAGACAATTTTATTCTATGATGATATCAACAGATGATTATTAGTCACCAGTGATTTGAGGGTAGCAATTGGAAACCTCCAATATTCTAAAACACAGAGTATACATAAAGTTAGGTTTCACCAATTGGGAACTTCTTGATGAATTTTAGCCCAAATATTTTTGGAAAAATTGGTGAAACAGTTGCATAAATGCCACTGGCCAAAATGCTAATTGCGTTTTGAAAGAAGTTGAAAGGTGGTGATGCGTATAAATTGTAAATGAACATTTTGGTTCAAATAATTGATTATTAGAAAGAGGGTATTAAAACAATGAAAATTACGAAAACAAAAACAATCGCAATAGCTACTGCTATTACAACTCTTTTATCTGCAAGTGCTGTTTTTGCAGCTACTTCAAGTAGCAATACAGTAAAATCTTCGGCGTATACACAAAAACACTTGGGCGGAGTTAACATAGGGTTTAAGAGTCATTTGGACAGTCTCGTAACGGCGGGAACAATTACTCAAACTCAAGCGGATGCTATTCAAGCTGCTATTACCCCTAAAAAGGGAGACTTCAAGACAGGCCCCCAGGAAGGATTTAAATCTCACTTGGCAGCTCTCGTAGCAGCGGGAACGGTCACTCAAACTCAAGCAGATGCCGTAATAACCGCGATTTCAACAGCAACTAAATCAGAAGGCGGAGTTAAAACCGCGTTGGGCGCTATCGTAACGGCGGGAACAATTACTCAAACTCAAGCGGATGCTATTCAAGCTGCTATTACCCCTAAAAAGGGAGACTTCAAGAGAGGACCTCAGGAAGGATTTAAATCTCACTTAGCGGCTCTCGTGACAGCAGGAACAATCACTCAAACTCAAGAAGCTACTATTACAACTGCGATTTCAACAGCAACTAAATCAAAAGGTGGAGTAAAAACCGCGTTGGACGCTCTTGTAACGGCGGGAACAATTACTAAGGTTCAAGAGGATGCTATTACACCCAAAAAAGGAGACTTCAAGAGAGAGCCCCAGGAGGGATTTAAATCTCACTTAGCAGCTCTCGTAACCGCGGGAAAAATCACTCAATCTCAAGCAGATGCTATAACAACAGCGATTTCAACAGCAACTGAATCAAAAGGTGGAGTTAAAACCGCGTTGGACGCTCTCGTAACGACGGGAACAATTACTCAGGCTCAAGAGGATGCTATTACACCTAAAAGGGGAGACTTCAAGAGAGGACCTAATGATGGATTTAAAACTGCTTTGGGCAACCTCGTAAAAGCGGGAACAATTACCCAGGCACAAGAGGAAGCTATTCTAGGTTCGTAAGTTATGTGTTTTTCCCCGCCAATAAGGGTATTAGCAGTGCAAATATCAAAGGTCAGGGAGATGAGATGTCCCCCAAGTACAAGAGTTGAAATGTAGAAAACGCCAGATCGTTCTGGCGTTTTGTTTTTTGCATATGGGAGGTATAATTAGAACAAATCACATACCTCAGCCCCGACTCTCTCATAGAACTGGACGTGGCAGAAGGCTCGTTCGGGGCGTCAGAAGACCTTCGGTCGAGGAGCCGACCTTATCAAAAGTATCTTTCTCACCCAATCACAACTCAACGTAGCGAAGGGGGATACTAGCACAAAGTTACCCTCGTCACTCACTCACTCAACGCACTGGGGCATTTTTAAAGAATAAAAAACTCCCACTTCTATGATTTCATCCAGGAATAACTGTGGGACGCTGACGCAACAATAAATCAAACCAAGGAGGAAATTATATGCAAATCAGACCCTACCTTACTTTCAAGGGTAACTGCCAGGAGGCAATCGAGCTTTACACAAGAGCGTTTAAGACGGAGGTATCCGAAATCATGCGGTTTTCGGACATTCCTCAAAGCCCGGGCAACCCCATGCTAATTCCCGACAGTCAAAGTAACTGGATTGTACAGGCGACCATACGGTTTGGTGACAACTTTATGCGCCTATCCGATTGCTTGGGAGAATTGAACGACGCACCGTCCGAGAGGTTAGCCATTGTGGTGGAGTGCCGCATAGACGAGGTTAAATGCGCTTTTGCTGCTCTGTCGGAAGAAGGGAAAGTGGGTATCCCTTTACAGCAGACTTTTTTCAGCCCTTGTCATGGGGTCGTTTTTGATAAGTTTGGGGTCATGTGGAATTTTGTGGCACTGGCCGAAAATCAGTAGGAAATTTATTAGGTATAATGAAAAGACTCAATTGAGTAGACTCAATCATTCAATATTTAAAGGTCTTTCTAGGTTGCAGATAGTCATGGGATATGCTATATTAGTATAAGGAAATTTTTAGTGTTTGCTGGTAAGGAGTGGGTTCTGGCCCGCTCCTTCGTTTGTCCAAACCGTGGCGCAAGTATAACTCAAGGTCATCTTCGTCAGACTATGAAGATAAAGCACATTTACGTCACGTTTAAAGGAGAGATTTCATATGAATGAAGCATTGGAACAACGGATAGCGTTACTTGTTGAGCCTCTGGTTAGAGAGAAAGGTCTTGAACTCGTAAATGTTGAGTACATAAAGGAAGGTGCACATTGGTACTTGCGCCTTTATATTGATAAAGACGGCGGCGTAGACATGGATGATTGTTCAGGCGTGAGCCATGCGGTGAGCGAAATGCTGGACGAGAAGAATCCTATTCCCCAAGCGTATATGCTGGAAGTGTCTTCTCCTGGCCTGGAACGCCCTCTTAAAAAGGAAGACGATTTTGTTCGTTTTCAGGGGAGTTTGGTTACGGTGCACACGGCGTCTCCGTTTCAAGGGTTTAAAGAATTCTCCGGAATTCTTGTTGGACTGATTGACGATGAAATCGTTTTAGAATATGAAGATAAGCGGATTGCAATTCCACGCTCTTTGACGAAGAAAGCTCATTTAGCCTTGGATTTTTAATTTATCGACAACAGAATAAGGAGGAACATGGAAAAATGAATATGGAGTTCATCGAGGCCCTTCACGAGTTAGAAAAAGGACGGGGAATTTCTGCAGAGATTCTATTTGAAGCGATCGAGGCAGCACTGATTTCGGCCTATAAGAAAAATTTCGGATCGTTACAAAATGTCCGAGTTCTTATTGATCGTTTAACCGGTGAGTTTAAAGTGTATGCTCGTAAAACCGTTGTTGAAATCGTGGAGGATGCTCGAACTCAGGTTGGATTGGAGGATGCGCGTAAACTTGATCCTAATTATCAACTTGAAGATATTGTGGAATATGAAGTAACCCCTCGCGAATTTGGACGAATTGCGGCCCAAACAGCCAAGCAAGTCGTGGTCCAACGCATTAGAGAAGCAGAGCGCGGGATGATTTATGATGAATATGTTAATCGTGAAGGGGATATCGTGACCGGGGTAGTTCAACGGTATGAACAGAAGAACGTGATCGTTGACTTAGGGAAGGTGGAAGCCGTACTTCCTGCACAGGAACAAATTCCCGGAGAAGTGTATCAGTCGTTCGAACGCCTTAAAACGTATGTCGTTGAAGTCAAGAAAACGACCAAGGGGCCACAAATAATGCTGTCTCGGACACATCCGGGATTGATCAAGCGCTTATTCGAGCTTGAAGTACCGGAAATTCATGATGGTATCGTAGAAATTAAGGGTGTTTCTCGTGAAGCAGGGGCACGTTCCAAAATTGCTGTCTATTCACGTGATTCCAATGTTGATCCCGTTGGAGCGTGTGTTGGGCCCAAGGGAGCTCGCGTGCAAACGATTGTCACAGAATTAAAAGGGGAAAAGATTGATATTGTCAACTACTCAACTGATCCTCAAGAGTTTGTAGCTAATGCCCTTTCTCCTGCGAAGGTTGTGGGAGTATATCCTAAACCCAATGAGAAAGTGGCCATTGTCGTGGTTCCAGACTATCAACTTTCCTTGGCAATCGGCAAAGAAGGGCAAAACGCTCGCCTTGCTGCCAAACTCACAGGTTGGAAGATTGACATAAAAAGTGAATCACAAGCCGGTGCACTCGATGTCGTTCCCCTCGGGCAAGAAGAAGGGTATGAGAATAACGAGGATTATAGCGAATTTGAGGAGTACGCCGACTATGATGAATTCTCTGACCTCGATAACTATCAGGAGTATGAGGAACTTGATTCCGCACAAAACTATAGTGAACTGCCTGATAACGAAGTTGGAGAGACCGTACCTGAAGGATTTGCAGACATTCCTCTTGGCGATTCAGAAACGATAAGCCACAAGGAGAAGAAAAAGAAAGGGAAGGGGTGAAGGTATGAAGACACGGAAAATCCCGATGAGGATGTGTCTAGGGTGTCAACAGATGAAACCCAAGAAAGAGCTCCTGCGGATCGTCAGAACTCCAGAAGGGATTGTTGAACTAGATCCCACTGGAAAGAAGAATGGTCGTGGCGCGTATCTTTGTCCCAACTTAATCTGTTTTCAAACTGCTGTTAAAGAGCGTCGATTCCGGAAGGCTTTCGGAGTGGATGTTGATCCGGAAGTTTTTGCCCATCTGGAAGGGAAGATCTCTTCGTGAATACACGCATTCTGTCATTAATGGGAATCGCTCGGAGAGCAGGTAAAGTTGCTACCGGAGATGCTCAAGTGGAAGCTATGTTAAAAAAAGGTAAGGGATTTCTTCTCATCATTGCGGAAGATGCTCAGGGTGCGCAGAAAAAGTATAATCAGTGGGCTAGTGACTTAAAGCTACCAGTGCTCGTCACTGGAACGAAGCTGGAAATTGGAATTTCGATAGGACTTTCGCCGCGTTCTTCAGTGCTTATTTTAGATCAAGGGTTTGCGAAGGCTATTTTACTAGCAAGGAGCTGATGCTTGGAGCGTAATGGGGGAGCCGAATATGTGGGGGTGGTTAAATGAGTATTCGTGTTCATGAATTAGCAAAAGAGCTAAATTTTAGTAGTAAAGAAGTGATGACAAGACTCGTGGCTATGGGAACAGATGTGAAAAATCATTTAAGTACAGTCGATCAGAAAGATGCTGATCGTTTGCGAAATCAAGTGCAAGAAAAGGAGAGAAATTTGGATCATTCTGAACACAAAGATACTGAGGAAAAAAGGCCAAGTACATCTGGACAGGCGCAAGAAGGAAAGTCTCAGGAAGCGCGTCCAGGGATAGAAGGACGTCCTCAAGGACCACGTCCAGGCTATCAAGGGCAACCCCAAGGACCACGACCGGGCTATCAAGGACAACCTCAAGGACCACGTCCAGGCTATCAAGGGCAACCTCAAGGACCACGTCCGGGCTATCAAGGACAACCTCAAGGACCACGTCCGGGCTATCAAGGACAACCTCAAGGACCACGTCCGGGCTATCAAGGACAACCTCAAGGACCACGTCCGGGCTATCAAGGGCAACCTCAAGGACCACGTCCGGGCTATCAAGGGCAACCCCAAGGACCACGTCCAGGCTATCAAGGACAACCTCAAGGACCACGACCAGGCTATCAAGGGCAACCCCAAGGACCACGTCCGGGCTATCAAGGACAACCCCAAGGACCACGTCCGGGCTATCAAGGACAACCCCAAGGACCA
>JAJYAS010000080.1 GCA_021779415.1 Bacillota bacterium | reverse complement strand
CTTGATCAAGTGATTCAGAAGACGGATCAAAAGAATCTTAAAGTCGTCCCTGCTCGAATTCAACTGGCCGGGGCGGAAATAGAATTAGTTTCCCAAATTTCTCGTGAAGGAAAACTAAAATGTGCTCTAAACGACGTAAAGAACAATTATGATTATATTTTTATTGATTGTCCACCTTCACTCGGTCTTCTTACTTTGAATGCTTTGACCGCTGCAACTGATGTGTTAATTCCCATTCAATGCGAGTATTATGCCTTAGAGGGTCTAACTCTTTTGATGAAGACTTTAGATACAGTTCGTAAACATCTCAACCCAGACCTTAATATACTAGGTGCCCTGTTAACTATGTTTGATGCTCGAACTAATTTAGCCATACAGGTTGTTGATGAAGTTAAGGGTTATTTTCCTCAAAAAGTTTTCAGGACGATAATATCTCGCAATGTCCGTCTCAGTGAAGCTCCAAGTCACGGTAAACCAATCAACTCTTATGATACTCGTTCTAGAGGAGCTGAGGTTTACCGTGAATTAGCGAAGGAGGTTTTAGAGCGTGGCTAAGAAAGGATTAGGTAGAGGACTTCAAGCCTTGTTGCCGGATGATTCTAGTTCTAACCTAAGTATTATTGAAATACCTGTCTCAGACATTGAACCGAATCCAGATCAGCCTAGAAGAGAGTTTGACCTGAAAGCACTTAACGATTTGGCAGATTCACTTCGTGAACACGGGTTATTACAGCCTATCTTGGTTAGACCCTTTGGAGATCGGTATTGTATTATTGCTGGGGAGCGTCGGTTACGTGCTGCCAAAATTGCAGGGTTAGTAAAAATTGAATGTATTGTTCAACTTTGCAGTGACCAAGAAATGGCTGAACGTGCTATTGTTGAAAATATCCAGAGAGCCGATTTATCTCCACTTGAAGAAGGAATGGCCTACAATCGTCTTATTGAAGATTATGGTTTGACACAAGAACAGGTTGCACAGCGTGTAGGTAAGGCACGCGCAACAGTAGCTAATCTTCTCCGTGTGATTCAATTACCCGAGGTAGTTCTTGAGTTACTTAGGAATGAGAAAATTTCTTTAGGGCATGCAAAAGTTTTACTTGGGATTAAAGATACCTCCCTACAAGTTCTAATAGCTCAAAAGGCTGCTAAAGAACAATTTTCGGTACGAGAGACTGAGGATCTAATTAACAAGCTGACGGATGAAACTGAGAAGAGCAAGGCTTCTCATGTCTATTCTCCCCTTCTTCATAATGTGGAAGATCGTCTGCGTACAACGTTTCAAACGAAGGTTTCACTAAAAGGGGATTTTAAGCGAGGTAAAATAGAAATTCAATATTTCTCAGAAGAAGAACTGAATCGTCTCCTGGATTTGTGGAACATTCGAGTAGATTAGTCCACTAATGTTCCACGTGGAACATTTATAGTTCTCTGCATCCTTGGACAGCTCATATCAGTGCAACGAAGGAGACCACTGCGCATAGGTTTAGAGCCAGCCAAGTTTTCTGTAAAGACACAGTAATGGGGTGGAAATTCATTACTTAATTAATTAATGGTTCGGATATAGACCGCTTAATAGTAGTCTATTGATTAACTGGAATATTGAGTCCTGTACAAAGCCAAATTCGATACAGAGAGCTCTTAATATTTTTGTTTAAGCGGTGTAGATGATAGTAAGTCTTACATACTCCATGTTGCCAGTCATGCATTAGACAATGATGTTTAACATTCAACGCCGTGCTGGATTGAGGAGTGTAGGTTGACAGGGGGCCGGAAGGCTAGATGCTGGATGGACTTTTTCTGAGAGTCGCATATATAGTGTGTTAACTAGCCCCCCGTTTACGACTACTAAATAAGCCACTATATGCAATGGAATACTATTATCGTAGTATTGAGTAGCGTTGCTGAAATAGGTGTATTCGCTGCGAAGTTATCAACCCTATATAGGATTCTTAATATAGTAACTCTATTTACTTATTTGCAATAGTAAATGTTCCACGTGGAACATAGTAATTTTTGAAAGCAGGTAAAAAGCCATGTGTCGTGGGTGATGGCGTGAACGAAGAATCACGTCTATTAACGTATGCATATGATATGAAAGGTAGAGGACGAAATGTTAGGGACTATTGTGAACACAGTAGCAATTATAATTGGGAGTTTAATAGGCCTATTATTTGGACAAGCCTTGCCCGAAAAAATGAAAAGGACTGTGATCCAAGGAATTGGACTCTCTGTATTGTTGATTGGTGGAAGTATGGCTTTACAAACAAAGAATTCACTGATTGTAATTGCTAGTTTAGTACTAGGTGGGATATTAGGTGAATGGATAGATATAGAACTTCGTTTACAGCACCTAGGGGAGTGGCTCGAAGGGAAGATTTCTAAGGGTAAGCCAGCAGGAGGATTCACAAGCGCGTTTGTTACGACAAGTTTGATTTATTGTGTAGGAGCTATGGCAATAATGGGTTCGCTGGAAAGTGGGCTAAACGGGAATCATAACATCCTGTTTGCAAAATCAATGCTAGATGGGATATCAGCGCTAGTATTTGCTTCTTCCATGGGAATTGGAGTATTGGTATCGGCAGTTCCTGTATTCTTATATCAAGGGGCAATTACCTTAACGGCAGGATTACTACAAGGAATACTATCTCCTCAAGTAATAGCGGAGATGGGTGCAACAGGTGGACTGCTGATCGTAGGGATAGGGATTAATATCTTGGAAATAAAACAGATAAAAGTGGGCAATCTATTATTAGCCATTTTCATAGCGATTCCAATAACTATTTTGTTTACTAAATTGCATTTGGGCATGTAAATAATAATTGTATGACAGACAGTGTTTTTACTACATAGAGGGTAAAGATAAATAAAAGGGGGAAGAAAAGACTTGTTGATTGCATTAGAAAGAATCATGCCTTTAACTTGGTGGGCCTTCAGTGCTGTAAGCCTGCTGTTACTAATTTCGCTACTTATGATATTCTTACTCCAGCGTAGAATGAAACGCTTTGAAACTTCACATTTAGCACTACAAACATTTATGTCGGGAAATCAACTCGATGCATTGCTTGAGGAGTATATCCAAAAGGTAGATGAACAGGGAGTTGAACTCCAAAAATCCAATGCAAGGTTTACTCCGATTGAAGATAAATTGCGTGCTAGTGTCGATCGTGTGGAGTTAGTCCGTTTTAGGGCATTTGAAAATGTGGGAAGTGATTTAAGCTTTGCCTTTGCCTTGTTGAATCAAGAGGGCAGTGGAATTGTACTTAGCGCAATTCATAATCGCGACGAATCAAGAGTATACGGCAAACCAGTGAAAGAAGGGGAGTCGAGTTATTCGCTGACCGCAGAAGAACAAGAAGTTATTGCAAAGGCTATGGATTGGAAAAAATATAGTAGTTTAGTGTAAAAAAAGTTATTCATGTAGAATAGCTATGTAAGATCGGGTTATAAGAGAACTGATGTTTTCCGACATCCGCCACACAAGGTTGAGACGGGTATTTTGTAACACCATATATTCCATAAATCCTCCTACATTCACTATTCCAGTTATATGCGCCTCTCCAACTTCAGGAAGTTGCTTATGAACACCGGCGCCCGGTTTTAATGGTCCATCAGCTAAAGTGATACATCCGATAGAATCTATTCGGCCTAAGCAAGCATCAATAGCAATAATAAAGGGATTGTCTAAAGATTTATGAATAAATTGGATGTTTTCTCCTAAATTCTGAGCATGAACAGGCTCATCTAGCGTGCCGTAAACATGAAGTCGAGGTAGATTTAAGCGTGAGAGGTGCGTCCCAATCAAGGGACCCAAGGCATCTCCTGTCGATCGGTCCGTCCCAATGCACAAAATAACTGTGGGGCGTTTTCGAGTTGATGCAAATAAATCGGAAAGACGAGTCTCCAATCTCGCTTTAGCGGAATAGTCATCAACGTGGGCTTTCATCTTTTGAGGTTCGGCCAATAATGAAAATAAGCTCACATAAAGCCCCCTAACTTTGGATAATACTGAACGATAAATATATTAAAATTCTTCCCAAATATTAGTCCCTTTATGCATCATATTCCTTTTCTAGCCATAAGCATGATGGCGAGGAGGGAAGAAATATGCAGTGGAAAACAACGTTTCAAGTTGCGGCAACTTACGTGGGCGCCGTCATGGGGGCAGGATTTGCTTCAGGTCAAGAAATTCAGCAGTTTTTCGTTCGGTTTGGTCACAGGGGATTAGCTGGAATTATTCTCAGTGCCTTTTTGTTCTCTTTCTTAGGCTTGGGTATGTTAGAGTTGCAGGACCGTTGGAAGGTTTCTTCTTATAGGGATTTTTTTGATCATTTACTCGGTCAGAGGTTAGGACAATGGGCCGATGGACTAGTCAGTGTTCTCTTGTTTGTGGGGATGTTGGCGATGATTTCAGGCAGTGGGTCTCTCTTTAACGAATATTTTGGAATATCAGGATGGATTGGCATATTTTTGACAGGTGTGGTAATTGTCTTAGCCTTATGGTTTCGCGGCGAAGGGGTCTTATGGATCAATTCAGTATTGATACCTTTGAAGTTCGTTGCTTGTTTGGGGATTGCAACAGCGGCTGTATTTCTAGCAACAACTGGGGATGGCGAAGGAATACCAATTGTTCCATCTGTTATTGTAAAAAATTGGGTCTTTTCAGCTATTCTATATGTTTCCTTCAATTTGACCCTGGCGATGGTTGTGTTTGCATCCTTAGGTCACATTATACAGAAACCAGGGGCGCGTTTGGGGGCAGTGTTAGGTGGCTTAGCCTTAGGACTATTTGCTTTTGTCATTGGATCATCCTTACTGCGCTTCCCAGACATTTGGGGTTTAGAAATTCCCATGGTCGCAGTTGCAGGAAAGTTAGGGGATTGGCCCGCCTTTTTTTACGTAATCGTCCTATGGCTGGCTATGATTACGGCTGCAGTAGGAAATGGATTTAGTCTAGTTAGCAGAGTGGTGGATTCAGGCAAGTCGAGTTATGGTAAGACTATACTTATTTTAATGCTTCTTCTTATTCCATTAGCAGGCGTAAAGTTTTCGCAGATCGTGCAGCTTGTATATCCACTGTTTGGTTATTTGGGGCTTGTTTTCTTGCCAACAATTCTGTACTTTTGGCGCAAAGCATAAAACAGCTAATTATAAGGCAAAGGGTGATACCTATTTTAACTATGTATGAAAAAGCGCTAAGACATTTGGAATTAGGGGAACTGGACGAGGCAGAAAAAGCCTTGCAACTATATCTCAAGGAAAACCCCACGGATGCCATGGCCCATAATAAACTGGGAGTTGTTTTCGCTCAGAGGCCAAATCGAGTCGAAGCAAAACGATGTTTTCACGAGGCACTGAGACAGGATGTTAATCATGTTCATGCCCTCAATAATCTCGGAAACATTGCGCGAGAAGAGGGTGAATTAGAACGTGCGATTGAATATTATCAAAAGGCAATTTTAATCGACCCAGATTATTCCCTTCCGCATAATAATTTAGGGGTAGTATTTAAGCAACTTAATCGTTATACGGATTTCGTCCGGGAGATTAAGACAGCAAAACGTCTTGAAAATAAAAAAGTTCTTAACCCTGAGGGGAAACAAACCTTTCGGGACTTGTTAGCTAAGATCTGGACTAAAAAGCGTTAAGGGGTAAAAAAATGGATGAGAGACACTATTTAGTGGGCACAGCTGGTCATGTGGATCATGGTAAAACAGAGTTGATTCGGGCACTCTCCGGTATGGAAACAGATCGTTTAAAAGAAGAGAAGCAACGGGGAATCTCTATTGAATTAGGGTTTGCGCATATGGCCCTTTCCGAGGGGCGACAAGTTGGTATTATTGATGTTCCGGGACATGAGCGGTTTGTTCGTCAGATGTTAGCTGGGGCGAGTGGTATGGATGTGGTATTACTTGTCATTGCGGCGGATGAAGGAATCAAGCCCCAGACTCAGGAACATATAGACATCCTAACCTTACTCGGGATCCCAAGGGGAATTCTTGTTATTAATAAGTCGGATCTGGTGGATGAAGAGTGGCTTGACCTGATGGAGGAAGAGATACGCGAGAAACTGAAGGAAACGGTTTTTCATAATTCACCCGTTTGCCGAGTTTCTGCCTTGACTGGTGATGGAATACCAAGGTTGCGTCAAACCATTGATGGCTTACTTTCAGAGGTAGAGAGTAAAAAATCCACCGGTCCTGTTCGTATGCCCATTGATCGGGTCTTTAGTATTCAGGGGTTTGGGACCGTAGTGACTGGAACGCTTCATAGTGGAACGATGAAATTAGGGCAGGAACTGGCGATTGAGCCAGGACCTATCCCTGTGAAAGTACGCTCTCTCCAAGTTTATAAAAACAAAGTTCAATCTGCAGGAGCCGGTCAGCGGGTAGCTGTTAATCTCGCCGGTGTAGATGTTGCTGGAGTGGAGAGGGGTTCAGTACTCGTTATGCCAAATATATATAAGGTGGGAAAGATCTTGGACTTGAAGGTTCTTAACCTACCATCTGCAGATAAACCCTTAACACAAAGGCAACGAGTACGTTTCCATCTTGGCACAACCGAGATCCTAGGGCGTATACATCTTTTGGAACAGGAGGAGATAGCCCCTGGACAAGAAGGATATGTGCAAATTATTCTTGAAGAACCAGTTCTTGCAGCACCGGGAGATCGTTTTGTACTTCGCTTCTACTCACCTACCCATACAATTGCAGGAGGAAAGGTACTTGGTGTAGCAGAGTTCAAACTGAAACGATTTAAGGAAAATATTTTGGCACAGATGAGGATAAAAGACCAAGGTGATCCCCTCGACCTCTTAGAAAGAGAAATGACTGAACCACGTCTAGCTTCAGATTTAGCAGCATGCTTGCATGTTAGTTCCGAAGAATTAGAAGAGAGTCTAAACGCTCTTCAGAAATTTGAGCGTCTAGAAGTTTGGATGGAAGATGAAACCCCGCTCTACTGGGGAAAGGCTGCAGCAGAGACCTGGCGGTCAAAATTGATAAACTTAGTACGAACTTATGAAAGTTCAAACCCACTGCGGGGTGGAATTAGCAGAGAAGAATTAAAAACTAGGCTTGGAATCACTTGGACACATCATCGTTGGCAAATGATTCTGGAACAAGGTTTTGCACGGGGATTTTATCGTATTTTTGGAAGCAAAGTCCAAACTAATGAAGGCGCGGAAATACCAGCGGGCATTCAGAAACGTTTGGAAGTATTGCGTGGAAAATGGCAAAGCGTTGCTCTGATGCCACCAGACCTAATTACAACTGCCGAGGCTAATGGAATAACTAAATCGGAAGCCCCGTCCTATGCCTCGTATTTATGTGAAATTGGTGATTGGGTACATATCGATCAATTTTATTATCAACAAAAGGATATTGAAACTGCTAAGGAAAGATTGATAAAGTTTCTGAAGGTTCATGGAGAAATAGGTGTTTCAGAAGCTAGGGAATTGTGGGGTACTTCAAGAAAATATGCCGTTCCAATTCTTGAGTATTTTGATAATCAGAAGATTACGAGGCGTATCGAGGATAAAAGAAGACTATATTGAGAAATTTGTATTGACACAGAATATATTAATTGACACAATGGTGTAACAGATATAGAATTATACAGTGAAAAAGTTAAATAATTAGATCTCTGTAATACAACTGTTTATCTATTTTGGTCCTAATTAGCATCAAGGGCAGTTGCTGTTTATTGCGAGGTTTAATTCTGGATTTCTAATCGGAGGTGTGGTGCAGACGATAGATATAATATTTACCAAAAAGTTTAGATAGTAGATAAAAGATGGGGGTAGAATTATGAGAAAAAGTAAAGTTATATTAGGAATAGCAGTAATCATGTTAGGTTTAGTCTCGGGTTGTAGTAGTGCAGCAGCACCAAAAGATAGTGGTGAGATTAAAATAGGTGGTGATCTTGAATTATCAGGGAACGTGGCAACCTACGGTCAATCAGTTTTAAACTCTGTTAACCTTGCTTTCGAGGATCAAAACAAAAAAGGTGGAGTCCTTGGTAAGCAACTGCAATTTGTAACAGCTGATAATAAATCAGAAGCTGGAGAGTCAACTTCAGCGATAACAAAGCTAATTACGCAAGATAAAGTTGTAGCAGTGCTCGGTGCGGTAACTAGTTCAAATACGAAGGCAGCGGTGCCAGTTGCCACAGACAACAAAATCCCGTTGATTACACCGACGGCGACAAATGCGGAAGTTACCGTTAATAAAGATGGGTCACTGAATAAATGGGTTTTCAGAAGTTGCTTTCTGGATCCTTTCCAAGGAAAAGTTGCAGCTAATTTCGTAGTAAACACTCTTAAAGTGAATAAAGCTGCCGTATTTATCGATCAAAAAGATGATTATTCTAAAGGTTTAGCAGCAGAATTTAGTAAAGTTCTTCAAAATTCTGGGGGAACCATTACAGATACAGAAAATTATGTTGGAGGAGATAAGGACTTCAAATCCACATTGACCAGGATCAAAGCCAGCAATCCAGAAGTCGTATTTGTCCCTGGTTATTACAATGAAGTAGGATTGATTGTAAAGCAAGCTCGTGAATTAGGCATAACAGCTCCAATCGTCGGAGGAGATGGTTGGGATTCTGCCAAATTAGCTGATTTAGCTGGTGCTGCAAACCTAAAGGACACGTACTTCGTTGACCATATGTGGGCTGAGGACCCAGCTACAAAACCTTTTGCCGATGCTTATAAAGCGAAATATAATGCCGAACCAGATGCTCTAGCAGCTTTAGGTTATGATGCGGCCGAAATGCTTATTTCGGCAATCAAAACCTCAGGGAGTACCGATCCTGAAAAGCTCAGATCAGCCTTGGAAAATATTAAGGACTTTCAAGGGGTCACTGGGGTCATCACAGTTGATCCAAAAACCCACAATCCTGTCAAGAGTGCGGTTATCATTAAATTGGTTGATGGAAAGAAGACCTTGCTTACGCATGTTAATCCATAACTCTTAATTATCAGACAAATATTATGTTATAACAGAAATCCCATTGACTTAATCTTGTACAGAAGCTAGAATAACCTTAGTGAAGATATTAATATTCAGACTTAAAAGTTTAAGTATTGAATAATCTTGGAAGGCAACGAAGCCCCAGTCACGAAAATTTAGCGTTGACTGGGGCTTTTAATAAAAGATTGGGGGGGAAGGCGAAGGCAGAAGGCGGTATTAGAAAAGAACGATAGAATCTAAATTTACCTATTAGTGAAGGAGGAGAAAGAATGAGACTATTTAGTAAGGGCTTTTCCCTTGGAATGATTGCTTTATTGAGCGTATCATTGGTTGCGGGGTGTGGAACCTCAAAAACTGGAACAGGTGATGCAAGTACTCCCATTAAGGTAGGCGGAAATTTAGAATTAACCGGTGGAACAGCTATGTTTGGTCAAGCGGCTCAGAATGCTATTAATTTAGCGTTTGAGCAGCAAAATGCTAAAGGCGGAGTCCTAGGCAGAAAACTAGAACTAGTGGCAGCGGATAATAAGTCAGATGCTGGGGAATCAACTTCTGCGGTTACAAAGCTTGTTACTCAGGATAAGGTTGTTGCCGTGATCGGTTCAATGACAAGTTCTGTTACGCTAGCTGCAGTGCCAGTTGTAACAGATAATAAGATACCTATGATTTCACCAAGTGGAACAAATGCAAAGCTTACAGTAGATCCGGCCACGGGAGCTGTACGTCCTTGGATTTTCCGAGCCTGCTTTATTGATCCATTCCAAG
>JAJYAS010000079.1 GCA_021779415.1 Bacillota bacterium | reverse complement strand
GTTGCACCAACATATATACAAAGGCACAGGTTACGACAGACAGCAACCCCAGCGGGTTGCCGGATATGTGAATCAACCCACACCTCTAAGTCACCCAGTATCCATCCACCCCAACCCGTCAACCAACTTCGAAAGTGGCCTTCTTTTGGGAAGGCGAGGAATTGATTTCATTTTTCTTTAGAAAGTTATAAAATGCCCGTGACATCAATGGTTTTACTATGGTAGAGACCAATGTGTTGGTATCCCAATAAGGTTCCTTTTATTTGGATATCGTTACTTAAAGAGTTCTGGTTTCTCGGCAACAAGTTCTACATATCCGCAATTAGGGCAAACATAGACGTCGACTCCGCAGGCTTTCCGACTTAGTCCCCTCTTTGGCTGTTCAAGTATAAGAACTCCCGCTCCAGAATTCATCCAGGCTTTTCCCATCTGATCTTTGCAATTTATACAAAATCTATCACTCATAAAAAGACTTCCTTTCCTTGTCTTGGGGAATCTTATATATTCAGCTCTCATTTAACTTTAAAGCCAAAACTCCATTATTTTCTACTGAACTTATAGTAACACTAATCTTCTCTTTGTAACCTTTCTCAATATACCCGACTAGAAAATCTTCATGGTTTTGCCCTTGTTTGTCCGTATAGAAAATTTTAATTGATCCTTCTGTAAAATTTTCTGGCAGTATTAGTTTTGCTTTGTATATTTGCTTTGGTAGTATTTCCGGAACTTTAGTGTCATTAATAGAATTTGAGTATTTAATTTTTAGCCCAGATATATTTACATCAGTATTATTTTGAATTGAAAGAATGCTATCTCCTGTAGACAAGAAAACACCTGCTACAATACAAATAGTAACCACTGCTGCTAAAGCTATAAGTTTGTAAGTGGATTTGTTTCTTAACATATTTCCCTCCCTTGTTATTTAACAATATTCTGGTATCCCGCTCAATAAACCTGCCCAAATTTAACTGATTCTAATGAAGCCAGCTGTCGGTGAAATTATTTGGCTCAATAGTATATAATGCGCTTCTCCAGTAAAATTAGGTAAGAGGCTAGGCCCAGGCGGTTTTCTCTAGTCTCTTATTTAGGCTTTCTAGCTTTTCATTTAACACGCCATTCTATGTTCCTAGCTCTACATTTTTTTGTTGTACTGTATCATAGCTCTTATTAAGCCTAGTGATATCATCCTTTAGGGAATTTGAACACCCTGTGACAAGAAAACTTGGTAGGCATATTGCCAAACTCAACGATAGAACTTTCCTATTCAACCTAAAGTTCCCCTCCAACGATATTTAAAAATAAAGTCAAAATCCATTTAGGCTATAGTTATTGTTAAATACTTCAGGAATAAACTGGATTACCCCGGCCTGCTATGAAATGCGTTATAAGTTCAAAGCCCTTAAATAACTCAATCCTAATACCTTCCACATCATTCACGGAATTCCTTTCAAGTAACCAAAATTAACCTATAATAACCCAAATAAGGTCAGGTCGTCCAAAAGACAACCTGACCTTATTTTCTATCCTTAATTTGTGGCTCCATTTTACCCCACAACAAAAATTACCAACGACATTAGAAACAATTACATATCGTATATGTTCCCGTGTCCGAGCTATACTCCAAAACTGTCTACCCCAACCCCTACGAATATGTTCCGTCGGACCAAGCTGGTCCTATCAAATTGTTATACAATTTACTCCCGAACTCCGAAACCGGCACCACAGGCCACTTTCAGACTGTGATTCTTTCCATACTTACTACCGTCTCAACGTGCGTGGAGTGCTCGATTAGTCTGGTTAGCAAACACGTTGAGTGCTTGAAATGCCAGTTCGGAAAACAGTTGACAGTTTTATGCTTATATGTGTAGATAAAATGCCAGTTAAGGTAATCTCCAAGCGGGTATTTTGGTCCAATGAGAATCAATGCTTGATGGGCTTCCAGTTGGCAGTTGCAGACGGTTCAGTACAACGAGAAATTTATCTGATGCTGCAGGCAAAGACTTGCCTAGAAAATCTTTAATCCAACAAGACTACTTTTGTCTCAGTTACTCATTCTTTAGTCCCTCATATATGTTTCTTCAATACTTTTATGGGATAAAGGGTTCCTCTCCATTCTATACCACCTTGGCTTATAGTTTTAACCATCGAGTTTAATATTGCTCCAATGTACATCAAGACAGATATAGGGTGAATCACAACATAACTACGGGAGATATTCAAGTATTTCGCTAAGTAGTTATAGACAGCAAACAAACTGACGACAGAAATACCGCATACGGCTCTTGCCCAAATTGGTCCGAAGAATATACCAACGAATGGGTAAACACCCACTAACAGAGCATAAAAGCATATTACTAATGTTGTAACAACACTGTATTTAAAATGAGCAAACTGGTTTTTTTTAATTCCTTTAAGCAAGGCAAATAGGTTATCATACCATTTTACAATAATAAAGCCTTTACCCGACAATCCGAAATCCTGTTTGTATCCCTTATTTACCACGAGTTCCCCAAAAGACATGTCATCAGCTACCCGCATTGCTATTGCTTCGTATCCACCAATTTCCTGGTATACGGATTTTTTCACTAAGTTAAATGCACCAACTCCCACCTTGTTTGTAAACATCACCGTAGCGGTAATTGCAAAACTGAGGTAGGTAAGAAAGGCACGATAGAAAACACCTCCGTAATACAAATCAGGAGCGATTGTTAGGTGGTCGAGCTTGTGTTCCAGAGCATAACTAAGGGTTTTCTTCAAACTTCCTAAGGAGAACATAACATCAGCATCGGTAAAAAGTAACCACTCGCCCGTAGCCTCTTTCACTCCCTGGTAAACAGCATGGTTTTTACCTAACCAGTTGGGAGGCAAATCATAAATAGTTATAACTTTCAGTTGTGGGTATTGAACTTTAATCTTTTCCAAAACCGCCCCAGTATTATCAGTAGAACGGTCATTCACTAAGATTACCTCTAAATTAGGGTAATCTTGACTGATTAACTGTCTAACTGCCTGTTCAATGGATTCTTCTTCATTACAGGCTGGAATTATTACAGATAATACTGGATAAATAATACCAGTGTTTGAACTATCGGTTTCCAGAAATACTGGTCTCTTTTTAATATATTTAAACCAAAGCAAGACTGTACCTACCCCTATAAAGGCACTGGTTAAAGACAATGCTGAAAAAAGAACATTCACAACTTTCTCTCCTTCCCAATAACCTCCAGCAAAAGCACTTTTCTCCTAGCCGCTGATTATGTCTTTTACTCACTTAAAAAGTATGCTTCTTCAATTCTTCTAAAGAATAAACCGTTCCCCGCCATTCGATACCGCCCCTACGTAGAATCTTGACCATCGAGTTTAATACCGCCCAAAAGTACAGTAAAGCTGATATAGGGTGAATTAAAACATGCATTAATGATACATCAGTATATTTCTTTAAGTAATTATAAATAGCAAACAATATAATGATGGAAAAACCGCACAATATTCTTACCCACTCAGACCCAAAGAACAACCCGATAAAAGGATATACATTCAGAAAGAGGATGAAACAACAAAATGCCAACGTGGGTAGAACTCTATAATTTGTACTTGAAAATTGATTTTTCTCTATGCCTTTCATCATGGCAAAGAGGTTATCAAATAATTTTACTGATATTAAGCCTTTACTAAATCCGAAACTTTGTTTGTATCCCTTCTTCACGAGTAATTTACCTAAAGAAACGTCATCAACAGGTTGCATTGCTATTGCCTCGTAACCACCAATTTCTTGGTATGTAGATCTTTTTATTAAGTTGAAAGCACCGATTCCAGCACTCTTACTACTTAGGTAGAAACCAGTAACGACAATAATAAAAAAGGAAATAAAACCACCGTAGAAAAACCCTTTGTAGGTTATATCAGGAGTGATTGTTAAGTGATCAAGCTCGTTTTCCAAAGAATAACTAACCGTTTTCTTTAAGCTACTAGGGGAGAACATAACATCGGCATCAGTAAAAAGTATCCACTCTCCTGTAGCCTGTTTAACACCTTGATAAATAGCATGATTTTTTCCTATCCACTTCGGAGGTAAATCAGTAATATTTACAACTTTCAGTTGGGGGTATTGAATTTTAAGTTCCTCAACAACGAACCCCGTGTGATCAGTGGACCGATCATTAACGACTATCACTTCAAGATCGGGGTAATCTTGGTCGAGTAATTGACTAATGGCCTGCCTGATAGATTCTTCTTCATTGCAGGCTGGAATTATTACAGATAATGATGGGTAAATAATCTCGTTGTCGTAACAATCGTTACCACGAAAAATTGGTTTCTTCTTCAAATTAAAAAAAAACAACAGCCCATAAAATACCCAGATAACAACATTTATAGATGCTAACACTAAAAAAAGCATATTCATAACTTCTCTCCTCCCACTTTATAGGGATTAGCTGCATTTCAGTATTTGACCGCACTTTTTCCCAGGAATAGCAGTCCCGTCCTTTACCACTTCGTAACCGTTGACAAAGACGTATTTTATTCCTGAAGGTTTTGCACTGGTATTCTGGGCGGTCGTATTGTCCCTAATCAGGTTATAATCGAAAATAGTAATATCCGCCCAACAGCCTACTTTTAGGAAACCCTTGTCTTTTATTCCAATCCGTTCAGCAGATTTGCCTGTCATCTTGGCTATTGCTTCTTCGAGGGAAAATAGTTGTTTTTCTTTGTGGTAACGCTGAATAACGGCAGGAAAGGCACCATAGGTTGCCGGGTTCTGCTTACCTCTGGATGTAATGAGGGCATCGGTCTCAATAGTGCACAGGGGATGCTTCATTACCTTAATCAAAACTTCATCCATGTTTTCTTCGCCGTTATTCAAGTAAAAAAGACCAGCTGCATTTCCCCTGCTTAATTCAGCTATCCTAAGATAAGCTTCGGTAGAAGAGCAATTCATCATTCGGGCAATATCGGGAATCTATAAACCCTCATATTGTTCTAATTCCAGATGACTCCCCAGCATCAGCTGAACATCCTCCCAATTCATACCAAGAGTTCTCCAGCCTATCGCATACTGGAAAGCCAGAAGCTTTCGGGACAGTGAACTCTTGAAATATTTATCCGGGTTCTTTAGAAACCAGGGAGGCAAGATTGCATTAACTGTCGTATTTGCGCAATAATAAGGAAAAACGTCAAAGGCAATATCGATACCACGGGACCTTGCTTGGTCAATCATCTCCAATGCCTTATCGCAACTTGCCCAGGTCTTGCGGCCAGAGAATATCAGATGGGATATCTGTATCTTAACCCTTGTTCTTTCGGCGAGTTTTATCATCTCCTCAAGAGCTAGAATATTGTGGGGTTTTACAAGGTAACTGGACTTGTAAACTGCTGATGCACGAGCAAGGGATTTGATATGAACCGTAAGCACACGGTCATGCTTTTTTACCAAGCGAGCTATTTCCTCTAGTTCTTTCATATCAACATGCATCCCAGGCTCATAGCCAAGTCCCAGGGATACTCCGTAAGCTCCCTCAGAAAAAGACTCTTCAATGATTTGGCTCATTTGTTGCATATTTTCTTGGCTAGGCAATGAATAATCGGTTCCCCACAAGGACTTTCGCAATGTTCCATGTCCAATTAGTTGTGCCAAATTGAGAGGAAATCCACCTTCTTCTAAATAACTGAAAAAAGACCCCATTGATGCCCAACTAACATCAACTGGTCTTCCAGAGTTAAATTCAAAATCATTTTGCACAATATCCATGTATTTTGAGTCCTTCGCCAAGGGACTGGCAGAGAAACCACAATTTCCGCCTACTATCGTTGTTATACCCTGTTCAAGCAGGCAGGCTAGTCGTTCCTGGTGTTCCTTAAGAGGTAAAATAAAGTCACAATGTGAATGGATATCGATAAAACCAGGGCAAACGATTAGATTTTCAGCGTTAATGACCTTGGTAGATTCCCAATCGTCCTCTTGGCCGTTTCCAAGGTTTGTGACTGCATTTATCTTACCGTCTTTTATGGCTATATTGCCTTTAAAAGATAATTTACCTGTGCCATCCACTATAGTTCCATTTTTTATCAACAGGTCACATTGCATTTTCCTTCCCCCTTATGATAATTAAATTTATAGTGTGATCAAAAAATCAACCAATAACCATATATTTGCCATATAGGTTTTAAATACCTTTATTGTTAAAAAGTTTTTTTAACTCTCGTCTAATAAATTGTATTATTTTACCCTAATACATCCCTAACTACTATCCCCACCTTAAACACAAACTCCACCTCAACCATCGACTGAACTTTGACCTTCTCAACCAACTTCCGGAATAAGTCTCCATCAAACTTATCCACCAGCTTGCCGTCCCTAGCATCTAGATAAGATTTGAACTCTCCTACCATTCTGTTCTTCCATTGCCTCTCTACCTCATCACTCTTCACCCTCTGCCTATAGGCCTGTAACCTTTCAATTTCATCAGTCGAATATTCCCGATTATTCCGCACCGCATCCATCAACTCTTGCTGACGTTCCTCTAACTTGGCGTCGATTTCCTCATAATTACTCGCCGTACTCTCACTATTTTTTTCTATTATATAGGCTTCCTTATTGGCAATAATTCTGTTCATAACTCGTAAGAATGCCTGCTCTAAACTCTTCTCCTTGACAGCCTTCATATCACAAGCTTCGTTACCACCCGTTTGATGGTTAATACATATCCAGACGACCTGTTGGTTCTTGCCCTTGCCCCATTTCATACGTCTAAACTTTGATCCGCAATTTTGGCAAAATAGCTTCCCCGAAAAAGCATAGTCACTCGTAAACTTGCTCTTCCCTGTCTTAGAATACCCACTCATATTTGCACGTCGTTCAAACTCGGCCTGTACCGCAGCAAACTCATCCTTACTAATAATTTCTGGGTGGCAATCTTCGACATAGTACTGTGCAGCATGACCAGTGTTTTTGACCCTTTTCTTAGTCAAGAAATCTACAGTGAAGGTTTTCTGAAGTAGAGCATCGCCCATGTATTTTTCGTTCTTCAGGATCTTATTGACCGTGCTATCGTACCACCTAGAACCGCCCGAGCCGGTGATTATCCCATCCCTTTGCAAATTAGCCGCGATTTTATAGGGACTTTTCCCCTCCAGAAACTCTTTAAAAATCCTACGAATAACCTCTGCCTCCTCCGGTACTATGACCAATTCACCATTCTCATCTTTCGTATAACCGAGAAATCTATTGTGGTTGACTATAACCTTACCCTCCTGAAAACGGTAGGCAATCCCCATACGTGTAATCTGTGATATATTTGAGCTTTCCTCTTGTGCCAAACTCCCAAGCAACGTGATCAGGAACTCTCCCTTGGAATCAAGAGTATTCACGTTCTCTTTTTCGAAGAAAATAGCAACTCCCTTCTCCTTGAGTTGGCGTACATATTTCAAAGTATCCAACGTATTCCTGGCGAATCGACTGATGGATTTGGTTATCACCATGTCGATCTTGCCAGCCATACAATCCTCGATCATGCGGTTGAATTCCACTCGTTTCTTAGTGTTGGTTCCACTGATACCTTCGTCCGCGAAGATTCCACCGAACTCCCAGGCTGGATTGTTTTTAATGTAGGCAGAATAATGTTCCACTTGCGCCTGATAACTCGAAAGTTGCTCTTCATTATCTGTGGAAACCCTAGCATAGGCACAAACCCTCATTTTTGCCGTTGCCTCAAGCCCCTGTAATTCTTGTCTTGGTTTTGCCGGAATCACTGTCACATTTGCCATTTTCATAAACCTCCCTAAAATAAATCACGGCCTCGTTTTAAGGTGTAATGCTCCTCAAAACGAAGGCCGTTTTTTAAATGAAACTCTAAAGTGGTACGTTCCCTGACTACTATTTTTTCGATGATTGCAGTGTATAAATCCTCGTTAAACTCCAAGAGTTTGCCACCCTGGGATTCAAGGATAGCTTCAAGTTCCAAAGTTCTCGCGATGCGAGTGTCCTGTTTTGCCATTTCCGCCATCCAGATGGACCGTTCAGTTTGAAGTTGGGTCAACCTGCCCACGAGTTTTTCGTGTTCAGCTCTTAATAGATTATGATCTGTGCCCTTTTCCTCTATTAAAAAGAGCGCTCGTTCTTACTGGATTAGGTTTCCGATTTCGTTATCCAACTTCTCGATGCGCTCTTGGTCAATGTCCGTGAATTTTTCTCTTTCCAACTTAGCCTTGTAATCACTGAGCAACTTAACGCGCTCAGTTTTGAGCCGATTGAACACCTTCACGAACAGGCCTTTTATGGTCTCTTCTTTGACTCTTCCAACGTTACACGAATTTTTTCCTTCTATTATATATGTGCTACAAACCCAGCATACCGACTCAGCAACATTGCCACAATTGTCTATATGCCGTTTATAGGTTTTGCCACAATGGCCACATTCGATGGTACTGGTGAAGGCATATCGTTTCAAATATTTCTCACGGGTTCCATTTATGTTTCCTTTGGACTTTGCTCTCTCCACCATCAATTCCTGGGCCTTCTCAAAATCCTCTCTTGAAACTATGGCCGGATGGGTATCCTTGACATAGTACATCGGCACTTCGCCTTTGTTTCGCTTCTTCTTAAAATCTTTAGTGATCGTCTTCTGTAAGAGCGCATCCCCAACATACTTCTCATTTTTGATGATATCTCTCACCGTTGACTCGGCCCATTTTACCTTCCCTGAAATGGTTTTAATACCGTCAAGTCCTTTGGCGATTCGCGAAATGCCCAGCCCTGAAAGGTAATCGTTAAATATCCGCCTAACAATGACGGCTTGTTCTTCATTAATAATCAGTTTACCGTCTTTGTCCTTGTCGTACCCTAAGAATCGCTTAGTATTAATCGTGACCTTTCCCTGCTTGAAGCGACGTTGGTAGGCCCAGCGCATGCTTTGAGATATGGAATTTAACTCTTCCTCAGCCACTGAGCTTAGAATGGAGAGCATTAGCTCACTCTCAGCGTTTAGGGTGTTGATCGCCTCCTTCTCAAAGAAAATTCCGATTCCTATTGACTTGAGTTTACGCACGGTTTCCAAACAGTCGGCGGTGTTCCGAGCGAAACGGCTGATGGACTTCGTAATAATCAAGTCGAACTTTTTGTTCTCGGCATCGTTTACCATCCTCATAAACTCTGGTCGTTTTGCTGCGTTTTTACCGGATAGGGCTTCATCTGCGTAAATCCCGGCAAAGTTCCAAGCCAGATTGTTCTTAATATAGGCGGTGTAATGTTCCACTTGAGCGGAGAAACTGTTTTTCTGCTCGGCCTGGTCGGTTGAAACCCTACAGTAAGCGCAAACTCTAAGTTTCTTTTCTGCAATAACTGCTGCTTCGATCGTTCGTATTTTTTTCATGTGACTCCTTTCCTTCACTCTCGGTATAGTTAAGCGAAGTCTGCTGGAACATATTGCTGTTAAAAAAACATCACTACACCCGGTAGATCGTCCGGGTGTAGTGATGTTAGCTCTGTATTGGGTGGATAGCAAGTCATTTGTTTTTAGGGTTGGAGTGACTGATAGCGAAAGTTACTTAAGTCCTCTTGTTCCATAGACCCTACTGCACCTTACTAAGAATAATTCGTAGTAGCAACTAACCGTGACTCTGTTCGGCATTATGACTATCCTTCGAGAAATTCATTCATTCATTCATTCGTGCCTACCGCAGCCTGTTGCACCTCATATTCGAGGAGAAGCATCCCGCTGGGATAGGCGCGGTGCCGGACGAGCGCCAAAC
>JAJYAS010000078.1 GCA_021779415.1 Bacillota bacterium | reverse complement strand
AGCTTCCTCCGCTTCCTCATAATTCCCCACAACAAGGTGGGGCATATTTTCAGGGTGGTCCCAATCAAGGTATGGGATACACTCCAGAACAGGGGTATGATCAAGGCATGGCTAACAATCAAGACTATTATCGAGGATATACTCAAGGCGGGTATGGCCAGGGTCAAGTCTATAATCAAGGGCAAGCGCGTCAGCTTATTTTGCAGCCCGCGCAAGAGGGGATTAACGGCAATGGTGTAGCTACAATTTCGCCGGATAACATTTTCCTGCTGATTGCCAATCTTCCGGTACCGCAAGCGTTTCTTAGGCAAGGACAACCAGGGGTGTATGCTGCTTATTTAGTGGATGATAAGGGGAAGACTGGATTTCTGGTCGGAGTTTTGCGGGCGGTAGGGAATGGAGTTTATCGGGCGCATTTCCAGAGCCCGGTTCCGCTTCTTTATTACAGCCGCGTCGTGGTTTCGGTTGAGAATCCAGCCCAGCTTGGGCAGGCGCCCAATGGCCCGATCATCTTAAAAGTGAAAGAGCCGATGAGTGTGATGGCCTTTCTCAATCCAGTAAAGAATACTGCTACTAATGTTTGGGGGAAACTCTCCGGTTTGATCAGTGGTCGTAAAAAACCGCCGATCAGCCCGGAAACCATTCCATCGAATCCAGAACTATTTCAATCTTTGAATCCGATGGGTGGGGTTTCCGAGACTGGAGTTCCGCCAATTCCTCCGATCTCCCAGCCTTAATTCTAAGATGAAAGTTTTTCTTAGAGGTTCTAAGAACGAGTGTGGAAAAGGCCCTAACCATTTTGCCGTGGGTAGGGCCTTCTTCATCGCAGGAAGGTCTCTTTAACGTAATACAGTATACCTAACGTAGAGCAGAGGAATTCCTCTCGTATTGTCGAATATATAGATAAAGTAAGGATTAAGAGAATAATTTCGAAGAAAAGCAAGAGAATACTAAAAATAATAATTGGGGAGGAACTGAATTGAATTTGCGTAAATGGGGTTCTTTGGTCGCGAGTACTTTAGTTTTAGGGCTAGTATTAACGGGGTGTGGTGCAGCAAACCAACCCTCAAATTCTTCTACGGCAGGTGGATCGAGTGCCCAATCCATTAAACTTGGGGCGGACGTCACTTTTCCACCCTTTGAGCAGATGCAAAATGGTAAAGTCACAGGTTTCGATATCGACATCATTACAGCGATTGCGAAAGAAGCCAACCTTAAAATCGATGGAGATATAAAAACCATGGACTTTCAAGGGCTAATTCCGGCAATTCAAACAGGAGCAATAGATGTAGCGGTTGCAGGGATTACGATTAAACCAGAACGCGCTCAGCAGGTTAATTTCTCTAAACCCTATTATAAATCAGGACTTTCCGTACTCGTTAAAAAGGATAGTACGATAACAGGAGTACAGGACCTGAAGGGGAAAACAGTGGCTGTAAAATTAGGCACCACGGGAGATCTCATGATGAGCAAAGAGCAAGGCGTGACCGTTAAACGTTTCAATAACATTGATGAAGCTTATCGTGAATTACAAAACTCGGGCGCGGATGCTGTCATTTTTGATAATCCTGTTCAGCAGAACTATATTAATACAGGTCATGATAACGTGAAAGTCGTCGGAAGTCTTTTAACCGGTGAAGATTATGGTATCGCTGTGACGAAAAAGGACCCTCAACTCGTGAACAAGATCAATGATGGTCTGGATAAAATTATTCAAAGCGGAGAGTATGAAAAAATTTACCATAAATATTTTAAAGATAATTATGGGTTAGTCAATAAAAAGTAAGTGTAAGGGTTTGGTGATTTATTAGCATGAGCGCAGCCCCAGGCTGCGCTCTTTTGACTCTACTAAATTTTAGAGGAGAGGGTGAAAGGATGAACTTTTGGCCGATTGTTATAGATGCCATGCCTCAACTTCTTGAAGGGGCTAAGCTAACGATCCTCTATTCGATTGCAGCCGTTTTTTTTGCTACAATCTTAGGTCTGGCTTTTGCTCTGTTTAAATTATCGTCAGTCTCCATCCTTCGGAGAATTGGGCAGGGTTACGTCCATATTTTTAGGGGCTTACCTCTTCTTGTTCTCATCTTTTATATTTATTTTGCCTTACCTTCCTTGTTCCCTCTCCAAGTTTGGTTTGGAGATAATTACGTGATTATGGCAGGGATTACTGCTTTAGCCCTCAACGAAGGGGCTTATATTACGGAGATTATTCGTGCAGGGATCCTATCGATTGATCGTGGGCAGACAGAAGCGGCAATGAGCATTGGTATGACCAGCTTTCAAACGATGCGTTTCATTATTCTCCCACAAGCCTTTAAACGGATGGTCCCCCCCCTGGTTAACCAGTTTATTCAAACCATTAAGGATACCTCCTTGCTTTCCGCAATTTCGGTAGCTGAACTGACGAGGCAGGGACAGATGATTATTTCCGTTAACTTCGCAGGTTTGCAAATCTGGACTGCGATTGCTATCGTATATCTGGTGATTATTCTCAGTTTGACAGCACTTTCCAGTTATATCGAAAGTAGGTGGCAAGTTGATCAGCGTTAAAAACATTACGAAGTATTTTGGTCACCATGAGGTACTCAAGGAGATCTCAGTGGAAATCGCTCCGCAGGAAGTAGTTGTTATTATCGGACCTTCGGGTTCGGGGAAAAGTACATTTTTACGCTGTATGAATGGTCTAGAAAGCATTTCTAAGGGCGAAATTTTTGTTAATCAGACGGAAATCACCCACAATAAAGCCAATCTGAGTTTAGTTCGTAAGGAAGTGGGGATGGTCTTTCAGCGTTTTAATCTATTCCAACATCTGACTGTACTTGAGAATATAACCATTGGACAGGTACAGGTCCTTAAGAAAAGTAAGGAAGAAGCAGAAAAGAAAGCCTATGAGATTCTGGATAAAGTGGGGCTTCGTGATAAGGACAAGGCTTATCCGGAACAACTTTCCGGCGGACAGCAACAGCGGGTTGCTATTGCCCGGGCCTTGGCAATGAACCCAATTGTCATGCTTTTTGATGAGCCGACTTCAGCACTCGACCCAGAAATGGTCGGAGAAGTCTTGGCGGTTATGAAAGATCTGGCCAGAGAAGGAATGACCATGGTTGTTGTTACCCACGAAATGGGGTTTGCACGCGAAGTTGGAGATCGCGTTCTCTTCTTGGATGAAGGCCGGGTGGTTGAGCAAGGAACGCCAGAACAGATCTTTAGCCAAGCTAAAGAAGAGCGGACTCAACTATTCTTAAGTAAAATACTATAAATAGACAGAGGACAGTTCAAGGAAACTGTCCTCTGTCTATTTATATGGAAAGAGTTTTTAAAACGAGATAGTTAGAATGCTTTGGAATCTTAAAGAAGAAATAGAATGAGTACAACTAAGGCCAGTAAGCCAAACGTACTTAAGGTCACGGCGATGCCGAGTGTGGTTAAGGAAATTTGGGCTAAAAGTACATTTGAGAAAAAGGCTATAAAGAAAAAGAAAGTGATCGCCAAAATACCCGCTCCAACGGGCGGGGACTGTAGAAGTGGTACAAGGCGCTGGGTACTATTCGGAGGGGGAGGGGGGATCAGTGGTGGAGGCGAAGGAAGGGCTGGATTATAGGGTCGGGTTAGCGCTAGCATAGTTGATCCCTCCATTCCGGAACGGGTCTTGGTTTATCTTCCAAGAGGATGCACTGTTATTCGTACCGTTGTTGGAGCCGTTGGGAGTTCCAATTCCGGTTCGTTCGATTAAGAACTGAGCAATTAACAAGCCGAGGGCAAGGATCAGATTGCCGGGTGCTCCTGGGATTTCAAATAATGGAACGTTAAACGACGTATCTGGGCTTCCGTCAAATGGGGCAATAGGAGCTGAGACAATCAAGGAGACACTGAAATTATCGGGAAAAAGCGGTTCATCCGACCCTACGGGCCCAAAGCCTTGCCCCGGAGTCTGCTGAACAGGTTGAACAGGTTGAATTTGTTGCCCATTGATCGCTGAGTGTATGAGTTGGGTGAGTTGCGGAAAGGTCAGGGTCACGGGATAATGATCCGGGTTCGGACGGGATAGATCTGGGGGATGTGCTAGGGAGCGTTTGAAGAGAAAGGCCATGAGGACATCCAAACCAGCGACGATCATGGAGGCATAATGAAGTTCTGTTGATGCCAATGGAAATATCATCGCACTAACCGGGCTAAATCGTAAATCTCTTCGAATGGGACTACTCACTAGAATGGAAAAAGAGAAAGGAGTTGCCGGCAACGGGGGCGTTGAGGCATTGTTGTTGATCACGGCGTTCCTCCTTTCTTATCCTTCAAAACCACGTGCGAAGCGTTACCCATCCCCCTATTAGGATGACAAGCAGGAAGGCGATGAGAGTCATAGGATGAGTGATGTCGTTTATGAAATGGGGGCCGTGATAACCGTCGAGTCGCACGACTTATTTACCCTTCTTTCTTAGTTGCTCTCAAGACTCCAATTTTTCTAAGCGAAATTCTATGCTTTCACTGCTATTTCTGAGTAATACCGAGTGGTAGTTTAAGGCCTTTCAACATTTCTGGCGAGATTTGCATTTTTTCCATGCCACCTGCGCCCCCTATTTTATCCAGGATTTGTTGGGCCATGCCTTTTAACTCTTCCGGAATGGGAAGGTCTTTGGCTGAGGGCATGCCATGCATTGAGGTGGTGAGAGTTAGATTCACCATGGCCATCAGTTTCTCGTACTTTTGCTGTTCCACAAAGTAGGCTTTGATCAGGGGATATTTACTCATAAGACGGATTTTTAGATCGAGAAGTGCTAAGGATTCTTTCTCTGGTATAACTTTACTGAGCATTTGAGTGGTTACAAGTCCGCGTTCTTTTTCTTGGTATTGGCTAAAGGCCTCTTGGCTCAGGGGATCGGCCATAATGGCTGTTTCAGCTGCTTTTAAGGCTTGAATTTCGAGGGTTTGGGACAGGGCTTCTCCCAATTCGCGAGCCTTGTCAATGTAACTCATAAAGTGACCTCCTTTTTTCCTTATACAAATTATGCTCTAAAGGGCGTACTGGTGTATGATATGGTCAGCGTATGAAGAAGGAAAGTCGTGAAGGGTGTAGAATATTTATATAATGAAAGGGGGGATTCTTATGCGTACGTATCGATTGCTAATTCGTTTGATTCAAGTGGCTTCTGCACTTGCTTTTATTGTACTTATCGCTGGTTTTCTGGGGTTATGGGGGCAAGGTGGAAAAGTACCTGAGACAGGAACTGGGGGGACGACTCCAGGGACGTCTGAGTCCTCTAACCCAACCCAACCGTTGAGCAGCCCGAAGATTGTTGCCTTAGGAGATTCCTTTACCCTAGGCTATCCCTTGGACCCCACGCATTCTTGGACTCAGCGCATGGCGGACGTTCTCCAAGTCCCTGTGGTCAATAAGGGGAAAGTTAGGCAGACGTCCAAAGACCTGTTGTCTCGCTTCGACGCGGATGTGGTGACTGAGAAACCTGGTCGGGTCATTATCTTTGCAGGAATCGGAGATGGGATACAGGGGGTAGCTCTTAAAGAAGTTCAAACCAATATCGAGGCGATGGTCGAAAAGGCGAAATCGAATCACATTGTTCCAGTGCTGGCTTTGCCTATCGGGTATCCTGGAGCACAACAAAACATTAAACAAACTAGGGATTGGGAGGTAGGTTATGCCAAGAAGGAAGCTATCCTGACCCTAGATTTTTCTTCGGTGTTGTTTGATGCAGATGGGAACTATTTAAGCGGGTTATCCGGAGATGGAAAGTATCCAAATGCTAAAGGGTATTTAACCATGGGGGATTATGCGGCGCGAGTACTTAAATAGAGTCGTGCCAGAGAAACTTGATCACAGAGATTAGGGGATACCGAAACTTCGGTATCCCCTTTGCAAGGTTAAGGGTTTCTTCTGTAGTTTATGCAGGGAGCAGAAGACTGATGAACGCAAAGAGGATAAAGCCGACGGTTCCCCCGAGCAAGGCGTAATGCGGATGCCGTTCACGGGAGAGCGGGATAAGCTCTGCAAAGACGAGATAGATCATTGCCCCTGCGGCAAAGGCCAGAAAGAAGGCGAGGGAGTTTTGCACGCCTTCGAGGGCGAAAAGTCCGAGTAAGGCACCGAGGGGGGTAAAAATAGCGATTCCGACGTTAAGTAAAAGGATCTTCCACCAGCGGATTCGAGCCATTTTTAACGGAGCCGCTGTGGCCATTCCTTCGGGAAGATTGTGAAACGTAATGGCTAGGGCAATAAGGATACCGAGCCCGGGAGCGGCTTCTTGACTAATGGCAATAGCCATGCCCTCAGGTATGTCATGTAAGGCGATCCCGGTCGCGACGAGGAGTCCGGTCCTTTTTAGACGTTGGCGACGGGATAGGGGGAGTGTGTTCGTGGAGACCTTGAGACGTTTGTCGGCAAGGAACATGAAGAGAAGACCGAGGGCAAACCCAACTCCCACTTGAAGTGGCGGCCCGATCTTCCAGGCATTCGGAAGAAGATCGACGCTTACGACCGCCAGCATCACCCCGCCGGCTCCCGCTATGAGGGAAGCAAGGACTCGTTCTTGTGGTTTACCAAACAGGAGGACAAGTAGGCTGCCAAGCGTTGTGGCTAATCCGGCTATCGTACTAATCCAGATGATCTCGAACATGTCGTGCATGGGGAGCTCCTTTCTTTAAACACTTAACCGATACCATGTTTATGGTTAGAAGTTTCGCTTTATACAAAAAATATTTTTCCCAACCTTCTATAATACTCAGCGAATTCTCAGTTTCGTCCCTTAAACTAGGCCTTGTAAACGATCAGTACATTTGAAAGGAGGCATAGTGGAGTGAAACGAGCGCACCTAAAATCGATCTCGATAGCGTTAGTTATTGTGGGATCCCTTCTGGGATTAACGGGTTGTGGAGCAAAATCCTCTGCCAATGCAAACACAGGAGCACCCGCCACCACGGCTGTTGCTAGCCAAAGTCAAACAGATCCCAATCTCATGACATCCCAACAGCAAACTAAGTCTATTGATATAAAATCCACTGCTGGGCAGCGACAAGTTGAAACTCAAATTAATAAAAATCTTAAGAATTTGGATAAATCCTTGAATGCTCTTGATAAAAGTTTAGGTAGTCTTTAAATTGTTTTAAGTTTGTAAAAGTGAAGGAGATTGATTGATATGCGTAAAATGAGTAAAGTATTGGCTTCAGCACTTGTGGCTTCATCCATCTTAGGGTATTCTCTTCCAGCTCTGGCGGATGACACCGCTCCTGCTGCCATTCCTACCAGCGGACAGGTTCAAACGGCACCGACGGGAACCTCATCGACTGCTTCCCCGGCGGATAAAGCGGCAGCGAGGAAACAAAAACTTCAAAACCAAATCTTAAATCTTCAGAAGTCTGAGCAGTTTCAGCAGAATTTAGCGCCGATTCGTCAACTTCAAGCACAAGATAAGCAATTGCATGACCAAATTCAGGCTTTAAGAAAGACGATCCAAGGACAATTCAAGACCGATCGTCAAGCCAAGAATTACAATGCTTTATTGAATGCCCTAACGGACATGGTATCCCCCTTGCAAGATGATATTGCCAGTGCCCAGCAAGCAGCCCAAACGGCCAAAGCCGATTGGGTACAACTGAAAACGGACAATAAAGCCAATAATACCACGGCTGTTGCAGCAGATCTGACGAAGATTCAAACGGATATTCAAAATAGGATTGCAGTATACCAGAAGCTTCTTGCAGATTTACAGAAAGTTAGCGGGGATTTATCTGCTTCGACTGCACCCGCTGCATCGACCCCTGCCACGCAAAGTGTCCCAACAACCTAAGCCAAACCCCTAAATACCCAAGTTTATGAAAGAAATAGACCTTAGACAGGAAAGGATCATGTGCGGTTCTTCCTTGTCTAAGGTCTTTAATATTTTGTACTATTCTGAGGGACAAAGCATAGGTTTAGAGTGAGGATATACATAGAGAGTTGAACATATGTCTGAGAGGGGGCAAAAAATATGAAAAGGCTAATTCAGAGTGGCTTATTGATGGGAGTTGTACTGATCAGTCTGATGTTTCTCGCGGGTTGTGGGACACTCGAGACCTTAGTTAACAAAGATGGAACCGGGAGTTCATTGAGTAATTTTATCGGTGGAGATAAAGCTGCTCTTCCCGCGGCGACATCAGGGTCAATCGGAGAAACACCGGCAACTACGGGGGATTCCATGGCGATTGCACTGTACTTTGCGGATTCAACAGGAAAGTACCTCATAAAAGAAGAACGCATGTTGCCGAAAACGGTGAGTTTGGCCAGAGAAACAGTGACTCAGTGGTTAAAAGGTCCCGCAGTTGTTAAAGGGACGACCGCTCAGGCCCCTGTTTCTACGGCGACAGTGCTCTTGGGTATTGCCATTAAAGATAATGTGGCCATTGTAGATTTAAGTAAAGACTTTCTGCAACCCAACTCCAAGGTTTCGCCCGAAGTCGCTCTGTATGGGCTTGTCAATACATTGACCCAGTTTCCCACGATTAAGCAAGTTCAAATCCGGATCGAGGGAAAAACCCTGACCAAGTATGGCACGCTTGATGCTACAAAGTTGGTAAATAAGGCAAGTTTGATTAAAGGGGCCGCCGCCACCAACCCAATCTTCCCAAGTTCGGGCACAGGAAGTAGTACAGGAAGTAGTACAGGAAATGGCAACACAGGAACAGGAAATAGCAGTACTGCGCTTCCGGATTCCCCAAGTTCCATTAACCTCTTCAATTACCCGCCAAGTTCAACGTGAATCGCGCGTTAGTTCTTTTGCCCTATTCGTTTGTTGCCAAGGCAACCGTGTCACAAGTAAAGCTCAACAGTCAGTATACCTGGCCGTTGAGCTTTTTAATGCAATGCAGCGTGTACACTTTTATGCTAAAATAGATCTACAGAGAAAATAAGGAAGGAGGCTCCAAGATGCCACCAACCGAAGAACTTACAAAGCAGTTGGAGGAGACCTTAAGGCGCGCCAATACTATCTTGTTCAAGCGTGGTCGATCGATTCTTAATGGCATGGAGATTTCTGCACTTCAATTCAGTGCACTCTTAAGCATTCGAGAGTTTGGCCCCATGACGATGGGGGAGTTAAGCAAACACCTTTTTACCGCGTGCAGTACGGCGACGGATCTGGCAGATCGAATGGAACGTGTAGGGTTAGTCCAACGAATTCGAGATGACAAAGACCGGAGGCTGGTGAGACTGCACTTGTTGCCGAGAGGGACGGAAGCCCTTGACGCGGTGATTGCAGAACGGCAAAACTTTGTTGGCGAGGTTCTTAAGGAGTATACAACGGATGAATACGAGAAATTGTTACGTAGTTTGGAACTGCTAGCCCAGAGAATGGAGATCAAATAATTAAAATGCCCCCACTTAGGATATCTTAAGTGAGGGTGTTATTTTTATGTAATCTCCATAAAATCTTGAGAATTTTCCCAAATGCATCTCAAACGTAAGCGATATACTAAATTATAAACCTAAAATCCCGCATTTTTTTATACCTACAAGAAGAAACGCTGTAAATACGGGAAAAAATAATGATTCGAAATTCAGTTTGTAGGTTTTTTGACTTTCTGCAGTGAAATCAGTTAAAAATGAAATTAAAAAAGAAGGGATAGAAGACGATGAAAATCATCTTAGTCGATGATGAACCGGAAATTCTAACTCTCGTTAGAGATTACCTCTCGCGGGAAGGATTTAGTGTTCTTACGGCGGTCAATGGCAACGAAGGTATGGAGCTGATCGATAGGGAAAAGCCAGACCTTGTGCTACTGGACTGGATGTTGCCGGGAATGAGCGGGATAGAAATGTGTAAGCACTTGCG
>JAJYAS010000077.1 GCA_021779415.1 Bacillota bacterium | reverse complement strand
GAAGATTGTAAGCCCGTTGGTGGCCCCCTCATCGACTAGAATCGAATTCTCCGGAATTAGCGAACAGAGACTCTTAGCAATGCTTTCAGCGGTCAGAACTCCAGATGGCGGCGTACTTTCCATTTTTTCCCTGAGTTCTACTGGTTCAGACAGCGCATTTAGCTCTTGAGTGAGATCCCTAAGAGCGGCCAACAGGTCGTGTTCTACGGTTGCAAGGGTTATAACTTCACATGATTCAGGAATTTTGAGAACCGGCTTTCCCTTATATGCGAAGGTGGCAACTGGGGTAAGAGCGCCAACCAGAATTAATTGCTCATAGGAGGCAAGATCTTTGAGAGCCATCTCCAAAAAGTACGGGATCAGCTTTACGGGAACCCGACCTTCGCCTCGAGCCAACCGGGACGGAAAAGTTTCACCCAACAATGTGATTCCAGTCTTGGCAGCGATTTTCCCCGCTAGTTCCAACCCTTCGCCGTCTAGCAGATGACTCCCCATTACCATGCCCGTTTTCTTACCGTTTACAACTAGCCTTGCGGTCTCGGCAATGGTCTGAGGCGCAACTTTCGGCGCCTCGAATGGAGTAACTGTTACTGGTGGTTCGGTCGCAGGGTCCCAATGACAGAGTAATGGTATAGGAAAAAAGGACATTGGCTTAGGTGCAAGAGCTGCTCTAAATTAATCAAAACAGAAGGAGCAGTAAAAATGGCTAAAGGAAGTAGAAAGAATCACGGGACAGCGTTCAAAGCTAAGGTAGCCTTAGAGGCTATTAAAGAGCAACAGACACTTTCTGAGTTAGCCGATCGCTTTCAGGTCCATCGGAATCAGATAGCAAAATGGAAGAAACAGCTTCTTGATCGGGCTGAAGAGGTATTCGTTAAGGAAAAGGCCTCTGATATAGATCCGGGTGTTAAGGAATTACACGCCAAGATAGGGCGTTTGGCTATGGAGAATGATTTTTTATCCATTGCGCTCGGTCGCATCGGGGATACGAGCGCAAAACGCTGATCATGAGAGATCATAAGTTGCCGATTGTAAGACAATGCCGGATTCTTCAAATTGCCCGGTCAGGGGTTTATCGTAAGCCTGTTCAGGATAGGGAGAGTAATCAGGACTTAAAACGGTTAATTAGAGAGATACACTCCAAGCACCCAGATCTTGGAAGTCGACGAATGTGCGACAGGTTGCGGGACCGAGGCTACAACATAGGCCGACACGCCGTGAGAACCCTGATGCGCAAGATGGGTATTAAGGCTGTGTATCCTAAACCCAATTTGTCCAAGAGTCATCCTGACCACAAGAAGTATCCCTATCTTTTGCGGAGCTTGGAAATTACACGGCCCAATCATGTTTGGGCGACGGATATCACCTACATTCCAACAGCCGGAGGTAATTGTTATCTGATGGCTATCATAGACTGGGCTAGTCGTCTAATGCTGTCATGGAGATTGTCCAACACTATGGATACCGCCTTCTGTATGGATGCGCTTCATGAGGCCATAGACAGATACGGGACCCCCGAGATTTTCAACTCAGACCAAGGCAGTCAGTTCACGTCCGAAGAATTCACTAATTGTCTTATTTCCAACGGGATCAAGATCAGTATGGATGGGAAAGGCAGATGGGTTGATAACGTCATCATTGAACGGGCGTGGAGGAGCGTCAAATATGAGGAAGTCTATCTGAATGCTTATGAATCCATGGCTGAAGCCAGGGAGGGTCTCAATGCCTATTTCGAGTATTACAATTGTGAGCGACGCCACCAGAGCCTTGACAGAAGAACACCTTATGAAGTTTACTGGGGTTACCCACCCCAACAGAGGGCAGCGGCATGAACAAGCAGCTTGCACTTAAAAGTCGCGTTCAACTGTCCTAATTCGTTAGGCCATTGCTTAGAAATGTTCGGAGATCCTCAACACTCCATCACAGATCAAGTTCTGGGAGCGTACGAGCACCGCGATCAGTGGGTGAATCGCATGATCCTTGGTGACTCACTAGTGGTCATGAACTCACTCTTGGAGTACGAAGGTTTGGGTGGACAGGTTCAGATGATCTATATGGATCCTCCTTACGGAGTTAAGTTCGGATCTAATTTTCAACCGTTCGTGCGCAATCCTAAGGTTAAGCATAACGATGATGATGACATGACACGAGAACCTGAAATGGTCCAAGCCTACCGCGACACATGGGAATTGGGGCTCCATTCCTACTTCACATACTTGCGAGATAGATTGCTCGTGAGCAGAGAGCTGCTAACTCCTTCCGGGAGTATATTTGTTCAGATCGGGGACGAAAATGTTCATCGGGTGCGGAGCTTAATGGACGAAGTTTTTGGAGCAGACAATTTTGCTGGCATTATTCCTTTTCGAAAAACGGGAGGGCTGAAGAGTAGGCTTCTCGATTCAATTGTTGATTATCTGTTATGGTACGCCAAGGATAAGACGCAGGTGAGGTATCGGCAAATCTTTCAGCAAAAGGTTCCTGGTGATTCTGGCGCTACCCAATACAAATATGTCGTCCAAAATGGCGAGCTGGTCGAATATGAAGGTGACCCAAGCGAGCTAAGTCCTGAAGAAGTCTGCACGCATGATAATCTTACATCGCAAGGAAACCCGATTACCGAATATGTATTCAGGGGACGGAAATTCAAGGGCGGATGGAAGACCACCAATCCCGAAGGTCTCGACCGATTAGCAGGGGCAAACAGGTTGGCCATTCTCGGGAATACGCTGCGCTATGTGAGATATTTGAGTGACTTCCCCTTTTTCCCAGTGACAGAGCTTTGGGATGACACTGGGATAAGTGGCTTTGGTCGGAAGAAAAGCTATGTGGTCGAAACCAACCCTCGGGTTATAGAACGCTGTGTTTTAATGACTACAGACCCTGGAGACTTGGTAATAGATCCTACTTGCGGAAGCGGAGTTACCGCCTACATTGCTGAGCAATGGGGCAGAAGGTGGATTACAATTGACGTCAGCCGAGTGCCGCTCGCTTTGGCTCGACAGCGCTTGCTGACAGCCACTTTTCCGTGGTTTGAGTTGAAAGAGGACGGAATCGGACCTGCAGCAGGCTTCTGTTATGAACAAAAGCGAAACAAACAAGGTGAGGAAGTTGGAGGGATTGTCCCGCAACTTACATTAGAAAATATAGCAAAAAACCAGCCTGCAACGGATGTGGTCTTAGTGGACAAGCCTAACATTAAGCCAAGAATCACACGAATTTCCGGGGCATTCTGTTTTGAAGCCACAATCCCGACGCCCGTTGACTGGGAATCCGACGAAAAAGAGAACTCCGACGGGACTTCAGAGGAATACAGTTCTTTCGTTGACAGGATGATAGAAGTGCTACGCAAGAGCCCGATATTGAGATTGGAAGGGAATCGTGCTGTAACTCTTAAGAACGTTCGGTTACCGGTAAAAACGCTTTCCCTTTCAGCCGAAGCGGTTGTTTCCAATGGAGATGAAAGGCCTGTAGCATTTGTATTCGGTCCTGAAAATGGCGCAGTGAGTGAAAAGCTGGTTTACGAGGCAGGGCGGGAAGCTTATTCAAAAGGATACACCCACTTGTATGTTATAGGGTTTGCCATCCAGCCGAACGCTCGGAAGTTGGTGGACGCCGGTGACCAGGCAATGGGTATTACTTCAACTTACGTCCAAGCTACCCCTGACATCATGATGGGCGACCTCCTCAAAAACATGCGCTCCAGCCAGATATTCAGCGTATGTGGGCTTCCGGATGTAATGCTAAAGTCCACGAAAGATGGGAAATTTCAAGTTGAACTCCTAGGCATGGATTTATTCGACCCCGTGACAATGCAAGCGCAGCATAGCAGTGGTGGTGATGTGCCGGCATGGTTCCTTGATACCGACTACAATGGTCTTTGTTTCCATGTGAGTTAGGCTTTCTTCCCTAGAACCTCAGCGTGGGAGAATATTAAGAAAGCATTGAAAGCTACGCATGAAGCGTCCGTGTGGGAGCATTTGGCGGGCACCCAAAGCGAGCCTTGTGGTCCTGGAGAACACGGGCAGATAGCCGTGAAGGTGATCGACGACAGGGGGAACGAGCTTATGGTGGTAAAAAGCCTCAAGGAGGCTCAAAAATGAGCGGATACGAGGTCCCCGACCCAATAATAAATTCTCCTTTCGATCTACCGAATCAACACTGGTTCCTCAAAAGAGGAGAAACTTCTTTGCTCCGGCCGGGAAGAAGACCTTCGCTGGTCTATGCGCCTCAGGATGGATCTCGTGAGTGGGAAATCTCTGATGGCGTTTTGGTCAAATCAAAAGACTATGCCCCAGCATACGAAATTGCCTTGGTAAACCATATCAGAGAAAGGCTCAATGCTTGGCGTGCGCAAAGATGGGCAGGCGTAACCAGAACTACACTTGATCTCCTTCAATGGTGGTACCGGGACGGGAGAGCTTCACGCTTGTTTTTTGCCCAAAGAGAAGCAGCCGAGACGGTAATATTTCTCACCGAGGCTAGGTTGGACTTCCTGCAAGGAATAAATGTCCCAATAGATGAGCCGAGTGAGGAACAGAAAAGCCAAGGGGTCAAATCTTTTCGGCGGTATGCGTGCAAAATGGCGACAGGCTCTGGCAAAACCACGGTCATGGCAATGATAGCCGCTTGGAGTATTCTAAACAAAGTTAATAGCAGAGGTGACTCGAGATTTTCCGATGTAGCGCTTGTGGTGTGCCCTAACGTGACTATCCGGAATAGACTTGAAGAGTTGAAACCAGAGCTAGATGAGGCTAGGGTTTATGCCAAACGCGACCTTATACCCCCTCACCTAATGCCATACCTAAGGCGTGGGAGGGTGATTGTCACTAATTGGCACGTTTTTGAACGCCAAAGCCCACATACTGGCGGGGTTTCGTCCAAAGTCAACAAACAGGGTGTCCCGCTACGGACCAAGGAAATCATTAGAATCGGTCCGAAGACAACCACGGCTAGAGGTTCCAGATACCTTACCGAAATGGATTTGCAGCGTCAGGTGGCACTGAGGCTACTGAACGTTATCAACGAGGAGAGGGACAAGCAAGGCCACTTAGTAAAAGTTTACGTAGAATCCGTCCGCTACGTTGAGAGCGACACCGCATGGATCCATAGGGTCCTCGATAGCGAAATTGGCGGCAAAAAGAATATTTTGATAATGAATGACGAGGCCCACCACGCTTACCGAATCAAACGAGAAGAACCTGATGAAGGCGAAGAAGAGGATGCGGATGAGTTCTTCAAAGAAGCCACGGTGTGGATCGAAGGGCTGGATCGTATACATAAACATCGGGGCATAAACATGTGCGTCGACTTGTCAGCCACACCTTATTACCTCGGACGGGTAGGCCAGGACACAAACAAGCCTTTCCCGTGGGTTGTAAGTGATTTCGGCCTTGTGGACGCTATCGAATCAGGTCTGGTCAAGATCCCTCAGATGGCGGTAAGAGACACTACGGGAGCTGAAATCCCAGGCTATTTCAACATCTGGGAATGGGTATTGAAAAAGCTTACTCCTGCAGAACGTGGGGGCGGTCGAGCTTCAGTTAAACCGGAAGCCGTCCTTCAATGGTCTCATACTCCTATCGCGATGCTGGGCGGACTGTGGGCTGATCTCCGTAAGGAGTGGGCTGAAAATGTTGAGGATCTTCGCCCACCGGTATTCATTATCGTATGCAAAAATACCAAGATAGCCAAGGTCATTTACGAATGGTTAGCAGAGGACAAGAGGCCCACGGGTATCCCCTCCATTGGAGTAGAAGATTTCAGAAACACCGAAGCCAGTACCAATACCATTCGGGTCGATTCTAAAGTTATCCACGAAACCGATACGGGAGAAGTCAAAGGTGACGAAAGCAGATGGATGCGGTTCACTCTTGATACGGTAGGACGAACGCAATGGCCGTTAGATTCCCAAAGTAGACCTCTGTATCCTGAAGGATTTGAAGATTTGGCGGGAAAGCTTAAGAGACCTCTGCATCCACCTGGTCGGGATGTTTTGTGTATTGTCAGCGTGGGCATGCTTACGGAAGGTTGGGATTGCAACACGGTCACACACATTATCGGTCTTAGGCCCTTTATGTCTCAACTTCTTTGCGAGCAGGTTGTGGGAAGAGGACTGCGAAGGAGTAGCTACGAACTCGGAGCTGATGGAAAATTTACCGAAGAGATAGCCAAAATTTTGGGAGTCCCCTTTGATGTTATCCCATTTAAAACCAGTGAAGGTGGACCGGCCAAGCCAAAAGAGAAGCGCCGCCACGTTCATTCTCTTCCGGAACGAGAAGCTTTCAGGATTCAGTTTCCGAGAGTTGAAGGATACACTCAGGCTATAAGGAACCGAGTGACCGTGGATTGGGACAATGAAGCGCAACTAATTTTGGATCCATTGAACATTCCGCCTGAAATTCAAATGAAAGCAAGTCTCCCAACCAATGAGGGTAGACCATGTCTCTCGGGACCGGGAGCGTTGGTAGACGTTACTTTGAATCCGTATCGCAAAGGAAAACGTTTGCAGGAGATCATTTTTGAACTCGCTGTTTCATTGACTAGAGATTACGTACGTCAACCGGCATGTTCGATCCCAGCGCATGTTTTGTTCCCGCAACTGCTAAAAATTGTCTTACGGTTTGTCGATGAAATGCTTGTCGCAGTAACTCCTGCGGAAAAAATTGATATCAGTATTTCGCCGTATTATGGATGGGTAATCGAAAGGCTCCTTAATGCTATACGTCCGGACACTTCACTAGGCGAACCGCCGGAAATTCCACGATATGAAACTATGCGGGAACCAGGCTCCACTGATGAAGTGGATTTCTGGACTAGCCGTGACGTGCGAGAAACGATTCATTGCCATCTTAACTATGTTGTTGCCGATACGAAAAAGTGGGAGCAATCTGCCGCTTATTATATCGACACTCACGACAAGGTAGAAGCATGGGTAAAAAATGAAGGCATGGGATTTTCGATTCCTTATTTCCACAACGGCCAGACCCATGATTATATGCCGGACTTCATAATCAAACTGAAGACCGACCCTGTTAGACATTTGATCCTTGAAACTAAGGGCTTTGACCCACTCGAAGAAGTTAAGAAAACGGCTGCCATGAGATGGGTTAATGCGGTGAACTCAGAAGGATCGTGGGGAACGTGGCATTATATTATCGTAAGGAGACCCACGGACGTCACAATGAAAATCGATGAAGTTGTTGGTTCGACTTGCCCTCCTGGAAGCGAAGAAGTATACGACTGACAACAAGACGTGGCCTGAATTCAAAGTTAGCAAATCTGAATCTGAGTGAGCGGATACTTCCGAGGTCAGTTGAGTAAATCGTTACATACAAGATAGTTGCAGGCCGCACTAGGACTGCTGGTCACGGAGATCGATTTCTTGTCAAGGCCCCACGGTAATGCTACGTCGGAAGCCATAGGCAATGATGGGAAACAATAGTACTTTCTAATCCAATTGTCTAGGTATTTTGAAGCCTTGATACTTCAAGATCTATCATTCGGGACCTGGAACGTTTTTGTTCCTCATCTTTGTTTCTTCTGAATCTGACAGCCCAATTGTCCTGAGCAGAAGATTTCCTAAAGGACTAGTCTGATAATAGGAAATTTTGAGATTTCCGGTGAATTGGTCAAATTCGGTCTGTCCATCAATGTCCCTAGACACTATTCCAGTGAGAAGCCCGAGACTAATTAGATGGTTTTGATAGCTTTCTTGTAAGGCTGCTTGGTCCAGTTCGTCAGTCGAGGATCCTGCTACGGCAATTCTATGTCTTAGGACTTCTTTGTGCCTAGATCTAAAATCCCGATTTCCACCCATGGTAGGGTATTGGTAATTCTTCAACCATACCACTTCCACGTCGTTTAATTCCCCGAGAATCCGCATCAAATGTTTTGTTTCTGAATGATTTACTTCATCCCGAGTGAGGCTCCTCGAAATCATGGAAGCCAAATATCCACGTCGTTCATCCGTGGTGGATCTCAAGACCTGACGTATACTCTCTTCCACGAGGTCCGTAAATTCCTCATCTTTTAAATGAGATCTAATAATACCTCCCTCCAAGTCTCCAATCCTCAAGTCCAATTCCATAACAAATTGGGCAATCCTATCCATACGTTGTTGAGGAATGATCGCTCCAACTATTTCAGCAAAAAATGATCCAGCGTATGGAATTACCCCACACACTGATTTCAAAGCTGCCGTCACAAAGTCAGTAGCATCCGATTTCAATTTATCAGGTAATTGGGTTCCATACATCGTTGATCTCCAGATAGCCATTCCAACAATTTGAACTCATCGCTCCGACACGATATCCTGCATCACCCAATATTCATCAGGCTCCCTTTTACGCCTGACCTTTACTAATCCCCAGGCGAGGTGTCACGGCTGTCAGACGCGCACCAAAAGGGACGCGGCGAAACGGGATTTCATTTAATACCGTTTGGCGTGGTCCACTACAACTCATTTCATCAATGAAGAAAACCAAAAAATTGCAAAATATCCTAAATTTCCTCTAGCCTTCAGGCCAAGGGAAATTAGGCGATTTAAACCGAGCTAGATGATCCACGAGAGCCGATTGTGGGTGCCCCTATCAAAATGCTGGCGGCTAGGGCATAGGGAGTTTAGCATCCGTCTAAAATCAATTACTAACCGCTTATATAGGCCTTCCGAAGTCAACAGCATCAACAGCCGGATGGCCCGATTTGTCTGGCATACGGGCAACATTTAGCAGTGCGCTGTTCTGTGAATAAAGAACATGCTGACGCAAACCTAAAATGCCATGAATTACCACGGGTGTTTCAGCTAATTGGGGACTCTCAGCAGAAAAATATGAATAATCATCCTTGTTCAAGTGAAACAGGAAGACTTCCTCGGGAAATTGGAATTGATGCGATTCAAAAAGTGAACGAGCTCTTTCGTAACGGCCCCACTCGTTTGAGTTCGTGTCGTCGAGCAAAATCCAGAGCCAGGTACAAAGTGTGGGGTCTGTTCCGTGATATTTGAACATACTTGTCAATACCCCGAAAATTGATTTCAAATAATCCTTCAAACACCCGTTCATTCATGTCCAGTTCATATTCTTTTTTAAGTCATCGATAATTTTCACGAGAATTTATTCTCCTTTTTTCCGGTTTATACCTTCATCCAGAAAGAGCTTGTTCCTGGCGCCATTATAAAAAGTGGTAAAGCGTTCCAACTGTCTTTCAAGAATTCTTAAGTCAGCCCAACATCGTGGATTATGCTCATCTTTATATCCAATTCCTATGTTAAAACAGGCTAACCCGAATGATTGCAGACGCGTGATGTCCGAACTGGACCCGGATCCAATCACAAAAACCCGCATCGGCTAAGGCTTTTTCCATAGCGGCGTTGGAGTATTGATACAGAACTACGTCCTCTCTGTTCAGCGACAATTACACTTGAGCGTCAACGACAATTACATCTGTGCATATTTCTGTGAGTAGTTGTCTGTTAGAGATGTCCATAATTCGTTTGAAGGGGCATGGTTTTGCAGACGACTGACAGTCAGGTGTGGAAACTAATGAAGGAGATTCGCAAGACAGTCAAAATTGGAGATTCAGCTTTACGATCCGGGATGAGCCGTAAGACCGCAACCAAGTATGTAAAAATTGGGAAGCTACCGTCGGAACTGACGGAGCCAAGAACATGGCGGACATATATGAGTCACATAGGTCCTCCACTATGGAATATCTTGAGGCTTTTCATCTGGGGCGGAGAGAATCCTGCCTGTATGATCAGGAAAGATCTTCCTTATTTCTAGACTTCTTGAGGATTCCGGCAAGGTATTGAATCCTTTCTCGATAAGAAACTATCTG
>JAJYAS010000076.1 GCA_021779415.1 Bacillota bacterium | reverse complement strand
TCCAAAAGGCGAATTTAATAATAAATCGGTAAAGACTTATCAAGTGAAAGACAGAGAAGAAATGATGAAGCTACTAGAATCTACGGAAAACGATTGCGCCGAATCAGAAGGTTGGTGCTGGCACCATAAGGAGGAAGGGGAATAGATGTGCGTTAAAACTTGCCTATGTAACCATTGCCACAAGAAGGAAACTTGCACGGATTGTGTTTATTTTTGCGGTTGGGATGTAAGGGTTGATTGCTTGGTAGATGGGGTGGTGGAATGTGAGAAGCATGAGAAGATGTAAGGAGGGGAAATAAGGGAATGGTTAACTCGATTATAAAAACAATGAAAAGGCTTGTTCTGCTCTACGATATTAAACACGGAATATCCGAACCGCCTGTTTACATTTGCACTCATTTCGATACTCGTAATAGGTATAAGAACGAAAGACACAAAATTCCTTTCGATCAACCCCAGTGTCCGATATTCAAAGATAATAGATGCTGTGGGGGTTGTAAGCTGTCCTATACCTGTAATCATATTGTTAATTGTAATTGTTTCGGCTTTGCGTATGCATCAATGGGAGGAACGGAAAAAAGGGCTTATATGACTAAGGCTTCTGAGTATTATAAAGTTGGCAGAATTAAAAATGGTAAGTTCGATTGGGATTATTACAATAAGCATAAACGGAAGAAGGAGGCCACCCAATGCACAAGCCCCAAACAAAAGACAAGCGACTAATTGACGAGTTGAAGCAGAAGAACCACGAGCTTGAGGAAGAGATAGTTAAGCTAAAAGCAAAAATTTCATACCTTGAAAATCCTTTTCCTTATGAATTGTCGGCAATGTATCAACGTCAACAGTTTGAGGCTCAGAAGAAAATGGATGAGGAAAAGAGTCGATTGAATTATATTTATGGGTTGCAAAGGAGATATTAACTTGAACACGAATAAAAACTGCCCAAATTGCAATGAACCAACTAGATATGTAATGGGCTTTTGGGATGGCGAAAAGTCACACGGTCAGATATATAATTGCGATAATCTGTCTTGCTTGGTAAAACAAGAAAATATCGAAAGGGCTCTTGCGATAGAAGAGACAAAGCAAACAAACATCATAGAAAACGCAAAGAATGGAATATCCATGGAGAGAGTGAAAATGCAGAGGAAAGAGTTGCTTATAACTACCTTTGGGATGGCTAAGTTACTTAGCATATTTCCTTCGACTTATAGTAATTACGAGCAATGTCGGGAACCGTTACCTGTTGAGTTGGTAGATAGGATTATTAATGAGGTTTTTAGGCAAAACCAAGATGAAGAATTCACAGAGGAAGAAATTGCTATCATTCGTAAGGCTAGAGAAGAGGCCTTGAGAGGCGAAACGGTTCCGTTGCGGAGTTTGTGGAAGGATTAAAGGGGGATGAAAAATGGAATTAGACAAAAAGGAAAAAGAAGTTTTGCTTAATTTTTTAGGTGGTTTAAATTATCACGAGATTATGGGCGTGTTATGTAAACATTACGTTAGCATTAACGAGTATTCTTGAGATAAACATGAATTTTGACGGTGCCCCTTTATAAATTTAGTTTGTCCGAGTTGAAGAGAATTATGCAAAAAAAAATGAGCCTTACTCTAAAATGAGCAGGGCTTTTTGCTATTATTTTCCTGTGTACTTTTTCTCAACTCTCCCTTTCCTCCCTCACTTTCTCCCCGACCTCTCAATCTCTCCTCACTTTCTCCCCGACCTCTCAATCTCTCCCTCCCTAACCAATCTCTCCCTCCCTAACCCTCTCTTTCTGAAAAAAAATGCTGTAAAATAGCTATTTTTTACTTGTACACTAGTCGTATTAAGTGACTAATCTAACGACTAAGTAAAGAACGACTAAGGATGCGACTAATGTACAGGCAACATATTTGACTGATGTTTCTTGTATCATCTGCTTGATTTCCCTAATAGCAAATATCAACAACGCAATAAGTAAAAGTGAATCAAAAGCAATAACAGCATATTTTAACGATGGATACAGTTCAAAAACTAAATTCGAGAGGATGAGTAACATTGTTACGATTGACCCCATTATAAACATCTGAAAGTTTTTCTTCATTGTAATCCTCCTATCTTAAATAATTCATTGGGTCTGAGCAAATACCATTCTTCCTAATTTCAAAATGAAGGTGAGGTCCGCTACTCCGGCCTGTGTTTCCGCAACTTCCTATGTTCGTTCCTGCAATTACCGGATAACCAACTTTAACGGATATTCCCGATAAATGCCCATATAGCGATTCTAAGCCTCCACCGTGGTCAATAACAATCATGTTACCGTATATGTCGTTCCATTCTATTCGTGTCACCTGACCCTTTCTGGTGGCTTCTACGGTAGTTCCAATCGGTGCAGCTATATCTATTCCATGATGAGCGTCACCTTTATATAGTTGCGTTAATTCTCCCTTCATTGGCATTAACCAACTTCCCCTTCCAAGGTTAGCAACGTTGTCGGCTGTATTCTGCCACGAATTAACCTTTGCGCTCCATCGCTGGATGATGGGAGTTAAGTCCTGCATTAAAACAAGTAACATCATCATACCGGCAACAACAACAATTTGATTGGCAATTCGTTTGTTATTAACCGCATGGCATATGAAGTAACCAATAACTGAAGCAACCCCGATTAACAATAAATCAAATATGAGTTTAGTCATCACATTTTACCCTGCGTAAAATTGTAGAAGATATTAAGTAGTTTCCACGCAAGAGCCACAACTACGAGGATAGATGCAATTTGTGTTCCTGTTTTTATCATGGTCGTTATTTGGCCTTTACCTATAGCTGTGGTTATCATTTCGGCAAGCCAACTTCCTACGGCAAGAGTTACCAAGAGCACTATTATGAATCCTGGTTGACTAGGACCGAATACTTGCTTTGCCGCCTCCATCATTAAGACATTCCTCCTTAATCTGTTCTAAGGAATAAACTCTGAATTCAAGATCATTGACATTCTCCCTTTCAATTTTCTCTTTAATTGTTTTTACTCTGCCAGTTGTCACTACGATTATTGCGGGGAATCGCTTGGAGAGAGGAACCCACCATTGATTGATGTATGCACCCGAACTAAAGAAATCATTATACTTTTTAACTTTTTTAGAGAAATCGTGATTGCTTTCGTTATTATCAAATTCGATAAAGTAAAAATACATTGAATCCTTCCATAGATTTTTTATCGCCACAAGAGCATCCGGCCTTATCTTTTTGTTATATTTGTCCTTTACCTCTCTATCAAACGAGTGTAGGCGTTCCATGTTGGTTAGGGTTAGGTAAATCCATGTAAACACCTGTGAGACTCCTAAAACGTGGTCTAGTTGCCCAGGCTTATGGTCCATGTAGTAGAAGTATGGCTCGCCTAATCTTCGTCTGTCTCGCTTAATTTTGGGGTAGGGTGGAGAGGATAGTTTTTCTAATCTTCTCTGGACAATACGGAGGCAATTGCCTTTGAATAAGAGTTGGTGAATCATATCGGTGGTTAGACATTTTTGTGATTCGAGAAGATTCATTAAGGACTTATCTCTTTTGGAACACTTTTGATGGTTATTCATATCATTCACATCCTAAATATGGTATAATATATGAGTGGGATAGTGATAGCTACACGACAAGCGAGGAACTCCAACCTTGCTTCCCACTCTAGGTAAATAGGAGAAAAATAAACGCTATGGAGGGTGTTTTTGTTATGAAAAAAAGTGGTATATATGAGATTAGGAACACTGTTAACGGAATGGTTTACGTTGGTAGTTCTAGTAATTTAATCCATAGGTTTGCGCAACATAGGTGGATGTTGCGCAACAATAACCACTATAACAATAACCTACAATCATCTTGGAATATTTTTGGTGAAGTATCATTTTCTTTTAAAATATTAGAAATATGTGAAAAAGAATTGTTAATAGATAGGGAACAGTTTTATATGGATAAATTAAGAAGTGTTGAAAGGGAATTTGGATTTAATATAGACACGACAAAGGGGTTTTCAGAGGAACACCTTGCTAATTCATCAAGGGTAAATATGGGTAAGATTATTCCTCAAGAAACCAGAGATAAGATTAGCATAGCGTTAAAGGGGCGAAAGCGCAGTGATTGTAAGCCCATTGACCCGGTAAGAGAAAGGGAACTCGGAAGAAAGAGGGAACAAAAGTATAGACAATTACATAAGGATGAAATTAAACAAAGAAAAAGCGAATACAATAGAGAACGGTACAGAAAAAACAAATTAAGGGAATCCCAATTAAGTAATATTATCTAGGTGGTAATACTTTTGGTGATTGTTCAAGTTTAATCAACTCACTTCGCACAATCATTGGCCTGTCGTTGTAAAGTTTAATCGCTTCATCCGGTTCAAGTAACAACGCCTGGACTTCCAGCTTCTCCAAACCGCATTTATAGATTGCTCTGCCTTTGATGGCTGGCAAGTGAGCTGCTTCATCTGAATCCAAGATCATACGGCTGTTAACCACATCGGCAACTACAAAACACACTCTTCCTAAAAACATTGCCTTGAGATCGCCGAACTTTTCAAATACTTTGCTAGATGGTCGCTGTGTTGCAGCAATCACATGTATACCAACAAACCTACCCATGCGTAGAATCCTCCACAAGCTATCTTGTGCATCTTCCGGTAAGTCTGCCCACTCATCTATTATCAGGACGATGTAGGGCATCTTGTATCCTCTCTCGTGGTATTTTTTAATCTTTGCACAAGAAGCTGATTTGAGGGTTTTCTTTCGCTCATCCATTATTCTGTTAAGGCTCTCGAATAGACTTTTTACTTGATTCATTTCGTCGATAACTAACGCCATTCCCTTTAAGTAGTCAAACTCGGTTGATTTAGGGTCTATGATAATTAACTGAGTTTCCTGCCGATAAAGAAGGATTGAATTTGCAATTACATGGAGTTCGTTCGATTTTCCGTAATTGGTTTCCCCAGCCACAAGTAAATGCGGATAGTCAACAAGGTCCCGAATCATTAATCCTTTGGCTGACATTCCTATAGGTACTGGTAAGCACATTTTCTCATATTTATTGTGGTCAAAAAGAGAATAGGCATAGCTTTTCTTTAGTTCTTCTGGCATAACTTCCATAGTTACTTTCTTCCCGCGCTTCTCAATGTGGACGCTTCCTCCGGTAGCGTCTTGAAATAGTATGTTTAGTTTTTGAAACTCTAGGAAAGCAATGCCAGGTGGAAGAAATATTGTAAGGGTCCATGTATCATCTTTTTTATTGCATGAAATTACGAGGGGCTTGTATGGTTCCTTATACTTAGCATCTATAACATCCTGAACTGCTGCCCTAACCTCATTCCCTTTACGATGCAACCAAATTGATTTAAGATTATCCCTGATTTCTTCGATTTGATTTTGTTTTGCCATTTCATTCCTCCGTATAAAATCTAAATTAGGTGGGCAAAATAAAGATACTGACTTAAATAAAGGAGTGGTCAAGGTGGCTTATTTGTTAGCGGCAGGAGTTGTTTTTGTTCAAATTGCAAAGATAGTAGCTTCATTTTAGCCTAAGAGCTTCGATGTCCTCCGGACGTTGAGGCTCTTATTTCTTCTTCTCATCCTCAGCAATTTCTCTGAAAAGATCCACGCTGATAAATGATACCAAAACTTCCTCGTCATACTTTGCTGTAATACCATAGTCCTTAATCGCTTTCCTGATCAACTTTTGAATTTTGGTGATGTCCTGCATTTTGTTTTCCTCCTTCTTTATACCCGACTATGCCTTGCTTAGAATTTGTTAAACCGAAGTAATCCCTGAGAGCCATTCTGATAACGGTTGACTTTTCATTTTCTGGAATAGCTGCTAGTTTTTCCGTAAGTTGTTCGTCTGCCCAAAATGTCTGTTTTTCCTTTTTTTTCTTCAATTTCAATTTTCACCCCCTACAAAGTTTTGTCCGAATCACGTAGTATAATATAAACACTGTGGTGGTACATTGGGGTACTGAATGGTAAAGAATATGTGCTTAAGACCATATTTATGATTAAAAAAATAAAATATATTTGGCTCAATTTAGTAAATGAGGCCAAATATATTCTATCGAGAAGCCTAAAGCCATTGCAATTTTAGCTGCGTTGATTAAGGTTAGTCTTTCTTTTTTCCCTGCTATTATTTTACTAAGATCACCCTGGCTAATCCCTGTCATTTCCGCTAGTTCTTTTTGTGTTAAGTTCTGTTTACGCATGATTTGTTTAATTCTGTTGTGTTTTAAATCCATCTTACACCACCAAGGAAATCCATTCTACATAAAAATGGAAAATCCTTCTTATTGAAAAGCGGGTAAAATAAGTGTTCTACACCATATCTTAACATCTCATCGACATTGTTTTCGAGATTTCGACCATAGGGTAAGAGTATAATAACCATAATATTAAGATGATTATGACTTTAGCTTACGGGTAGCGAGAAAGGAGATCGTCGTAAGTAGTAGGAAGTCAATAAATAGAATATCATCCACCTTGAGCATCATGTGAACTATGTTCTAATTAAAACAAATGTTCCGCATAAAGTTTAGAAGGAGATGTATTTAATGTTCCAGATAACTCTAAGAAATGCGAGGGAGTCGTGTGGGTATTCGATAGGGGAAGCGGCTGAGTGTTTAGGCGTAACGATAGACACTCTCAAGGTGTATGAAAATGATACTTCTCTAGTTCCGGTAAAAACGATAAGTAAAATCAACCTTTTATATAACGTGCCTTTAATGTTAATATTCATAGGAACTGAGGATAATTGTGTTTTAAATAATAGAAAACACTAAAATGAAATAAGAGGGTCAAAATAGGGTCAAAAGCAAAAAAACAAGGGTTCTCCAAAAGCGGAGAACCCTTTAATAATCATGGTCGGGGCGACGGGATTCGAACCCACGGCCTCTTGGTCCCGAACCAAGAAAGTGCGTATTATACTTGTATCCTCATAAAGCATTTTTTCTTACTCCCATCGGTAAAGTAGCGTTTTGGATAATTTTACAAAGAACTCGTTTTTGCTATATATTCGATAAAGAAATGGGTCAAAAGAGGGTCAACTTGTTTTCTTTTTGAACTCAAATATATTAGTCACAGTCTTGTTTTTCTTCTTTGCTTTTTCTTTTTCAACTCGCTTCATCTCATCGTCAACCTTGTTAAACACATCATCAATCTGGCTTGCATTTTCGGTCATGGACTCGTTCAGAATATCTCCGTAGAGGTCTAATGTAGTTGTGCTTTCGTCGTGCCCTAGTGCAGCCTGTAAATCCTTTAGGGTGAATTTCTTTCTCATCATATAAACGAACGTATGACGCATACAGTGTGCGCTTGCTTTTATCCCTGCCTTAATTGCAAATCTTCTTAACATAGTGGCATAAGAATCGGGCCTGATTGCAGTACCGTTCTCGCTAGGAAAAACAAGAAGAGAGTCCTTTAACTTATCGTCAAACAGTATTGGATTAGACTCTAATTTTAGCATTAACTTTTGTCCGTTCAAGTGTCCAATAGCCTTGTCCGACAGAGGGACATAGTGAACCTTGGAATTCTTTGTATCTCCGATCTCATTCGAACTATACGATTCATCGACAGTAAGTCGTTTGTTCACAAAGTCGATGTCAGTCCATTTCAATGCCAGGAGTTCTCCGCGCCTTAACCCTGTCACAAGCAGGAACCTAATTGACCATATCCAACGGCTGTGTTCCATGGCCTTGTAAAGTTTTATTAGTTCATCTATAGAAAGAACTTTTCTAGTCTTTGCTTGCTTAACCGGAATTTGAATCTTAACGACAGGATTAACCGAAATCAATTTATCATCAAAAGCCTGAGAAAAGGCAATGTTCATAATGCTCTTGACGTGCTTCATTGTCTTGGATGCCTTTTTCTTTTCGTTCATCTTGGCAATAACCGTTTGAATATCGGATGGCTTAACACCAGAAAGCTTCCTATGGCCTATTACTGGCTTTATATGTTGCTCATATAAAGTTTTGTATTGGTCATGGGTTGCTTTCTTTTTTAATTGCTTTATGTAAATATCTAGCCATTTCTCAAACCAATCGCTGACCTTGTACTTATTGGAAGTAACGGGCAAATCAGCAACTTTTTTAACCTTGCTTTGTAGTTCCGTGAGAGTTCTTCCGTATAGTACCCTTGGCTTGCCGTCAACTTGTTGTGTCCATGATATTCTTCCGTCCTTACGCAGTTTATAGCTTCCCATTCCATTAGGATTACGTTGTTTTGCCATGGTGTTATTCCTCGTTTTCTTCTAATTTTGCCTCAATCCTGCCAATCATTTTCATTTGCTGATCGTGTGATAACTTTCTCCATATGAATATTAAATGATGTTCGTCCCTTGTCAAAGTGCTAGGAATTACTTTCCCATAATCTCGGTCATTTTCCTCGTCCATAATCAGGTATTCCATAGAAACATCAAAAAATAAGGCGAGTTTCCTTAACGTAGGAAACCTGGTGTTCTCAAATCCTTTTTTAAATAGTCCATCAATAGTCGTGTAGGGAATATCGGAACCTTTTGCAACGTCAGCTTTTGTTAAACCCCTTTCCGTCATCATTAGTTGTATTTTTTCAATCATGTTCATTTTAATTTTACACCATCCCATAAGTATTCATTAAGATAAGTATAGATCATACCACGGAAATTACAATACATACTTTACCCCTTTGCGTAATATATTATACGTTAAATATTGACAAGTTACCCAAAGGGGTATAAACTTAACCTAAGATTACCCGAAGGGGTAACAAATGGGAAAAGGAGGTGCTAATGTGTTTCTAACATTGAGGGCAGAAATGGTAAGGCACGGAGTAAGTAAAGATGATATTGCCAAACTCTTAGGGCAAAACGAGAAAACCACAAGGTATAGGCTCTCTGGAAAGCTTGATTTCACAATTTGGGAAATGAAAAAGATCAAGGATAAGTTTTTTCCTAAGTTGACCATTGATTACTTATTTTACGATGAAGAATCCATTTAAGGCCGCTTGTGTAAAAGTTGGCTAATAGAGAAAGGAGATTTATGAGCAAGTTAGTTTTCTTGGAACCGAATGATTTAAACGAAATACCATTTACCACTTCAAAAGCAATTGCCGAACATGGAAAAGTTAAGCACAAAAACACAATCGAGCTAATAAGAGCCCATGAAGATGATCTTAAAGAGTTCGGAAACCTTACGTTTCAAACGCTACCTTTGCCAAGTGGTCAGTCAGAAATTGTCTACCATTTAAACGAACAACAAGCCACATTACTTATAACTTTTATGAAAAATTCCAAACCTGTTGTCGCCTTCAAAAAGAATCTTGTCAGACAATTCTATCTGATGCAAAAAGAACTCATATCACGCAAAGTCACTCGCCAAATCGGAAAGCAAGCTAGGGAATCACTAACCAACGCAATCCAGGGTTTACCAGAAAGTCCACACAAGGATATGAAGTATAAGCAGTACACCGACATGATTTACAAGATTGTGTTTAACAAAAACACCAAACAACTCAAGGAGCAATTCGGCTTAGGGAAGTCTGATAACGTAAGAAACCGCTTTACTTCTGGCGAATTGGCAATGGTTGAAAAGTTAGAACGTCAGGTCAGTGTGCTTATCGACCTAAATCACGACTACCACAGTATTAAGGATGAGTTAAGTAAGAAACACCTGTCACTTGTTTAATTAAATAGTGGACAAGCACTAAAAAGGAGTTGGGCAAATTGGAAAAAGTTCTAGGGTCGATTGGTGCCGCAATAGCTGTGGCCGGTGCGTTCGTCTTGATATTACCGCTTAGTATCCTATTTGGATATATTGCCGGATTGATCATTAAGCTATTCTGCGGTTCCTTAATCGCGAACGGATTAAACCTGTTATTCGATACTCAGAGATTTAGTCCAGATAGTATTCCAATGGT
>JAJYAS010000075.1 GCA_021779415.1 Bacillota bacterium | reverse complement strand
TAAGAACGTGTCAGTGGAACGAACTCCTGAACTAATTGCTATCGAGATTAATAGTATCAAAGAGCAAATGCGCAAGATATTCCTGTTTAACAGTATAGAGATCGGACGAAAGTTAGCAGAGGCTAAGCTTATGCTTCCCCATGGAGAATGGGGAGAATGGCTTTGTAAATCAGTGGATTACTCCCAGCGAACAGCCAGTAATCTAATGGCAATTTTTGAACAGTACGGCTCAAGTCAGATCACCTTTTTCTGTGACAACGCAAAATCGCAAGCGCTTGCCAATTTGAGTTATACGCAAGCTGTAGCGTTGCTTGGAATTCCTCAAGGCGAGCGGGAGACATTCATCCAGGAACATGACATAGATAACATGTCAACCCGGGAGCTGCAGCAGGCCATTAAAGATAAACAAGAGTTGGAGGCCAAGCTAAGGGAAGTTGAGGCTGGCTGGGAAGGAAGTAAAAGGGTCGCTGATAATGCCAAGCGTATGGCAGAAGAAAAGGATGAGGAAGCACGCAAGCTGCTTGAAGAAAAGCAGAGCGTTGAGTCAAATCTTCGGGTTACTAATAAATGTCTTCGTGATACTCAAGCTGATGTCAAAATGCTTCAGGATGCCCTAGGAAAAGAAAAGGACGAATCCAAGAAGGAGATAGAGCGGCTAGGAGCGTCTATCTCTGAAACTAAAAAACTATTAGCAGAGTCTGAAACTTCCGGGAATAATGACGAGGTTGAGCGGCTTGAGAAATCCCTCGAGGAAACTGTGAAAGAGCTTTCAGCGTCGATCAAAAAAAATCAGGAGCTTGAACTTCAGATTAAGGAACCCATTGAGGTTACTGCCGCTCAGGTCATCGAGAAGATACCCGAAGAGATTGAGCGGGAGCTTAACGAACTTAGAGAAAAAACTAAGGATCTTGAAGCTAAAGGACAACAAGCAAGTGATGAAACAATTCTCAAATATACGATTTGTTTCAAAATCCTCGTAAAAGGATTTGAAGATTTGCTTGGCACTCTGGCCGAGATTGAAAAAATTGACCCTGAAGCTTGCGAGAAACGTAAGGGAGCAACAAGAAAATTGATTGGAATCATGTCAGAGCGATTGTAATTAAGAAGTAGCCACTCAATTTTCCTGTTAGGAGGAACTCAAATGGCAAAGATGCCCTGGCTTAAACTCTACACCGAAATAAGGACTGACCCAAAGATGCAGGCATTAAGTGATTTAGAATTTCGGGCTTGGGTAAATATCTTGTGTTTATCCGCAGAGTCAAAAGTTCGGGGTGTTATTTGCATCGAGGAGGGACTAGCTTACCCAATTGAAGGGTTAGCCAGGACTCTGTTTATTAGCACTGAAGAATTGACATCCTGTTTTAATAAGTTCCAGAAACTTCGCATGATCGATGTAGATCAGAGCGGAATTATCACGATAATACACTTTGATGATCGGCAATATGATAAGCCTTCAGACAAGCCTGAAGAAGTCGCAAAACGCGCAAGTAAGCATCGTGTAACGAAAAGTAACGCCAAAGTAACGCCACCTAAACGCGAAGAAAACGCTATAGAAGAAGAAGGAGATAAAGATAAAGAACTAGATAAAGAATTAAGCATTAACAACAACAATAATAACGCGCACGAGGGAATTGAGATAAACGCGAACGATTCCGAGGAAAACGTATCCAAAACAACTCAAAGTGTGAACGAATTGAGTGAAACCGTATCCAGAACTGAGGATAGCCGCTCCATGGATATCGGAACTCGAGCGGTCAACTGGGCAGAAAAGAAATGGGGACGAATGATTTCCCCAGGAGAAGCAGAGGACATCATTGCTTGGTGCGATGAATTCTCATCAAGAGGGAGCCCGGATCCTGACGGAGTGATCATTGAAGCATTGAATGAATGTGATGCAGCTGGACCAGATGCACGAAATAAAAGATACCTTGGAGGTATCCTTGCCAAATGGAGAGAGGCTTGCATTCTAACCGTTGATCAGGCTAAAGCTCGTAATGCTGAACATAAGAGTAAAAACCAAAAAGAGCACAAGCGGAATAAGGACCCAGTAGATAATCCTTCTAGGGCAACAAAACCGGATAAGTATGAGAACTTTTACCTGTGAGGAGGTAAATAAATGTCCAAGAAATCAAATCCAAGTCCGCGTACATTCGGGAGGAAATTACTTGAGCCAAAAGGGAGCACAGGAAAAATTAAGTTCCCTGTAACCACAAGGATGTGTGATCTTGAGCTATTTAAACGCACTGGCGAAATTAGATATATCGACGAGGAGGGGACGATCATGTCGCGTCAAAGCACAATCGAAAGTGCTAAGAAAATGAGAAAGGAATTAACCACATTGGCACAGTTCGATGCAATCGGAAAATACAGTGACGTTGCAAAACACTATGGTGTTCATGTATCGACAGCTCATGCTCATTTAATGCACCTGAGGGCAGAGGAAAAGAAAGCCGCTAAGAAAGTGGAGCTGGAGGAAAAAACAATGATTCAAGGACCAAGCCAAGAAGAGATCGAGAAGTTTCACACGGACGTAGCAGTTTCCGAACTACCGAAAGTGGAGTTGAATAAACCTGTTGATTTAATCACAGACGAGCAGAATGGTGTGCAGGATGAGTTAGATGGACAAGTCGTGGGGGATTGTGCCAAAGAGGGTAATCAAGAGGAAGAGTATAACGAATCATCCAGAGAGGCACTAGAACGATTCGTAGATACGCTTGAACAACCAGATCCAATCGAGTCGATGTGGAAGGTCATTGAGTGTGACCTTGAGATTATTCGTAAAATGTATTTTGAGCGAGCCGAAAAGGAATTCAGTGTTCGAAAGTCTCTGGCCATGGCCAATGCCTAATACCAACTACGCCAACCGAGGAAAATCCCTAGAAACCATCATCGAATATGCCAACGAGCAATACAAAGCCAAAGGAGTGGCACTTGTCCAGAAGGTGGCCACACCATGGACTGTCATCCGAAGGGGGAAGCAGATCGTTTCTGCATTCCCTGCTGAGAAATCAACAGTGGATTTTATCGGGGTAGTTTCCGGTGGAAATCCAGTGGCCTTTGATGCGAAACAGTGCAAATCAACTACAAGCTTTCCTTTATCCAACGTCGAACAGCACCAACTAAACTTCTTGAGATTGTGGGAGTTCAACGGGGGAACATCTTTTTTACTGATCGAAATGGCAGAACTGAGGAAAATCTACAGAGTGGAGTTTCACCAGTTAATGATTTACTGGAATCAGGCAGCTAATGGTGGAAAGAAGAGTATCCCAATAAAGAATCTTAAGGCGTTTAAGGAAGTTGGGGAGTTAGGCGGGATTGTACTGGATTATTTGGGATTGATGGGGAGGTAAGTGGGTTGTGGATTTCTACAACGAGCGGCAGGTTAAAAAGACCAAAAAAGATCACAAATGCTTCGGATGTAGAACAAAAATACCGGCTGGATCAACCTGCTTTTATATGTCATGGGTGAACGAGGGATCCTTTGGAGCGGACTATCTTTGTATAAAGTGTAAAGATTATCTAGTAAAAAATCCTGAGTTCGCTAGGTTTGGTTATGGCGAGGGCGATATTAGGGATGCCATGCTGGAGGATGAAGAGTGGCGCAAGCAGCGTGAAAATGATGCTGTGGCATTTCAAATTCGCAAGCGCTTGCCAATTTGAGCTACATGCAAGGAGATGATTAAGATTGGCTATAAACATGATGTGTACAAATAATCGATGCGTCAACTACTGGGAAGATAACTGCATGAAGAATATCAACGAGGAGCGCATTGAGATTAACGAAGAGGGTATGTGCGAGACGTTTGAGGAGGGAATTAGCCCTATGTATAAAGGACAGGAGGCAATGGACAATGAGAGCTCTAACAGTATGGCAACCTTGGGCAGCGTTGATAGTAGAGCGCCACAAAAAGAATGAGACACGGAGTTGGGCAACCACTATCAGAGGGGATGTAGCAATACACTCGGCAAAGAAGCCAATCAAAGAGGTTAAAAAACTCATGGACCAAAATTCAATTAGGGCTATAAGCAATCTTTTATATCCGTTTGTACTGGAAAATTTACCTCTAGGATACGTGCTAGCGGTTGGAAATCTAGTGGATTGCAAACTAATTACCGAGGAGTTTATTGAAACGTTGAGCGCAGAAGAGATACTGCTTGGCGACTACACACTTGGTCGATACGCTTGGATATTCGAAGATATAAGACCTTTCCAAACTCCTATTATTGCTCGGGGAGGGCAAGGATTTTGGAACTGGAAAACCGAGGTGAAAACATGAAGGCAATTGTAGTAATGAACGGTCAATTCTACGCTGGTGAAAACGCTCAGGAAAATACACTAACCTTTAGTCCGGATAGATCGAAGGCAGTGATTGTTGATGAGAGAAGGTTGAGATTTATTGTTCAAAGCGTGCTTCGGTGGAATATGAGCGGCGAGATTGAGCTGCGGAGGTTAGAAATACTGAAGGCGGGTGAAAAACATGTGCGGATTGGAGGTAAAGATGCAAAAGTGCAACGGTAAGTTCTGTAGCAATCCTACCATTAAAACAGTCGAAGATGCCATGAAGTGCAACGAAACGATTTTAGCTAATCATCCAGGATGGAATCGAGTGTGCTTTTACCATAGGCAAGGCGAAGGGTGTGAGGAATGTGGTGGTCGCGTGATCAGGGCAAGTGCTTGTAAGATGTGTGTGATTTGCGGATGGAGTGCGTGTGGATAAGGCTGGGCGAGCGGCTATAAACATTTTCAATACTGACAACTATGGGGACAACCTATGAATCTAATGTGGACAAAGTGAGGGTGGAACGGTTGCCAAGTCTCAGCAGTTTACTCCAATATGCCTATAAAAAGGTAGATGAAAGGGATGGCGGCGTTTGCCTCCATCCCAGGTGTGGAAGTAGTTACAGAACGGATCATCACCACTGTGAACCTAGATCGCAAGCAAAAGATCGTGTAGCTTGTGTTGAAAACATCGTAACACTATGTCAGGCACACCACCATGGAAGCGAAGGACCTCATGAATCTGCTCGTTGGAGTGAGCACTGGAAGCAGTGGCAGATCGAAAAATACCCTTATTACATGACTAAGGCCGAGCAAAACGAAATGGAGCGGCTGAGACTAAAACGTTTCAGGGATCCCGTTATCATAGAAAGACTCGAAGAATTAGAAGAGAAGTGGCGGAGGTGGGAGGAGTGCAGGATCAAGGTTTGATACAAAAGGGGTGAATTCATTTGATGGGGGTGGCCAATGATGAAGAAGCTGATTAAAGAGTATCAAGTTACTCTGCGTCATGTTAATAAAGCAAGAACAGAGGCCACCAACAAGGGAGATAAATCTCTACTTGCAAGTTGTGCAGACAGTTTAAGCTTTTCAATAAAATATATGGAGATTGGTAAGCATCCAGATAGTCGCCGAGGAATAACGAGACTAAGTAGCATTCAGAGAGAAGTACCTGTGGATCCAAGGAACTTAGATTTTGTACGTGCAGCTGCCCTTCAGGGCCAATCATCTGAGATTAGCGAGAAGATGCGAAATGCAATAGATGACTTAGGAATCGTCCTCAAGGAACTAAGCACAAAGGAGAAGGATGCATATTCGTTAGTTAGAGGCAGTGGTTATTCTTTCGGGGCGGCTGCAGAGATAATGGATCTACAGAAAGGTACAGTTCAGACATTAGTTAAAAGGGCAGAGGATAAGATTTGTTCGATGGTTGAGGACCTTACAGACCATGGAATTGTCTTTAAACAGGATATTCAAATGGAAATGTTCTGATTTGGCAGTATAATAAAGCCATGATGATATTACGAAATGAGGTGCCATATGGATAGTATCAAAAAGGCGATCACTGATAATCTAGAAAGATCTCCGGAAATATCAGTAAGTGTAAATCTTGGCGAGTTAAGAGAACTAACTATGATTATCAGGGATCAATCCTTAAATCTAGAGAAAGAGTTAGGAGAAATATTTAAATCTTACCCAATGATTGATGTTGTTGATGCGAGACAGACCGAGTTTCGCCTTAAGGAGTTATTTAAACAACTAACGGGAATCAAAGTGGATAACTACTAATATTATCAAAAGCGTTCCGAAAGGGGCGTTTTTTCTATTTGTCAGTTTTGTCATACGATTGCCACCTATATATAGGAGTGCTTTCTTTCAACTGGAGCCTTAGGGCTCCTTTCTTTTTAGGAGGGAGATCATGGCCAAGAGAACTAGAATTGAGCCTACACTTTTCCAATGCCCAATCTGCAAAAAGAAATACTTCTCTTATCTAGAAAGAATGTGGTGTCCGGAGTGTACAAAGGAGATTGATGAGAGCTTGGGGTCGGATGATTCGGAAGGAAATAATGGGGTGAGTTAAAATAAAGCAGGGATATACTTCCTTTTGTCGAAACAATAGGAAAAAGGAGGCAGAATCTATGGTGATTTTTATTCTTGTTTTAATTTTAAGTTTACTATTTACGATTTTTGTACTGGGAGAGATATATTGGAGTTTATTATATAAAAGGCCTTCCTGGATATTTGGGATCAGAAGAAGATATTTGTGGTTAGGAAAAAAGCCGCGAAAAATTAATATGATCCTCTCTCCAGTGGCGTTATTATTAATACTGAAAGATAAAAAGCATAAAAATCGTTTTATAGTACTAGAACTTAAAAAGGTGTTAAATGTTTTATTGAAGAATTCAGAATATATAGCTCATACTCATGAAACAATTTATAATCAATTAAATCAAGAAGCTTTAAAAGGCAAGATAAAAATCCTCGATATTAAGCTTATGAAAAAGAGAAGGATTTTTTTTGAAAAGTTATACATTTTAAATTTTAAGAATTTATTTGAAATGAAACAGTCTTATCTAATTACATTTACAGTTAATTAAAAGGTAACTATAAAAATCAGCAGCCGGGTTAAGGCTGCTGATTTATTATATTTCGTTATTGCTGATACCAAGTTGATCTCTTAATGCGCTTTGTAAAACCTGGGAGAAGTTCACGTTATTCTCCTCTGCGATAGTGTTTAACCATGCAGGGATCGTTAGAGTTTTTTTGATAGCTTTATTTCCATGCTTTTGAGAGTATTCATCTAAGTCAACACCGATGAGGCTGACAAAGCCATTCTCGTATTCATCAGGTGTCACTTTTTTGATATCAGATGCTTTGGGTAATTGTTTATCCTCTTCTGCTGAAGCTAATAGCCAACCTGAAGAGGCGTCAATTGCCATTTCCATTGCTTCGGACAAAGTGTCTCCTTCGGTTACGCATCCTGGTAAATCGGGAAATACTACGGTATAGCCGCCTTCTTCGCTAGGGTAGAAGCAAGCGGGATAAATTAGTTTCATTGTGTATTCCACCTTTCTTCAGTTTAAATAATTATTTTATATTTATTTGTATTAAACCTCTGGGCAGGGGGGCTATTTCAGCCCCGCTTGCCTTAGGATTGAGTTTGCAGTTTTAATTTTTATGTCGGTATTATGAAATGGTATTGTTAATTTTCCGGGTTTTGATGGATGTTTGTAATGGTGATGTGAACCTTTGGTGTCCGTGTATTGCCATCCATTAGCTTTGATTATGTTTTCAAGTTCCCGGGGTTTCATTCGTTTGCCTCCTCTCTATGTATTAATTATAACACGTGTAGCACGTATTGTAAAGATATTTTACAAGAAAATAGGCTACTTCTATGCAATTAGGAACAAATATAAACAGTAGGTACTTCTGAGCCTAGGTGCCCACTGCGCATGCAAATGCCCCGAAAAGTTTCTAGGTGTAAATTTTTTTTAGTGAATTTCGTTCGGGGGTGATGATTGATTTGGAAGTCATTGTAAATAGCTCAGATCTAGCAAAAGCCTTAAAGATATCAGCTCGACGGGTTCAACAATTAGTCAAAGAAGGTATCTTAAAAAGGGAAGCAGATGGAAGGTACAATCTTCCGGATTCAGTTGAAGCTTACTATGCGTTTAAGTATATGCCGGATAATAAACTAAGCTATGATCTTGAACATACCTTACTGGAAAAGGCTAAGCGTGAAAAGGCTGAGATAGAACTGGAGCAGCTTAAGGGTAGTTTGCTCTACGCCTCCGATGTTGAACAAGCTATGGCAACCATGATTCTAACTTGTAAATCCAGGTTACTTTCTATACCCACAAAATGTGCTACTCAGATTATCGGGTTAAAGGACCTTTCGGTCATAGTGGGAATTATCAGGGATGAGATATATGGGGCACTAGAAGAACTAAAGGAAATGCCAGCACCGGAAGTAGTTGAGGATATTGCAATCGATCCATGAGTTCATGAAGTCTGCCTATCAATACCTTGCCCCTCCACCCTTATTAACAGTAAGTGAATGGGCAGACGCGAACCGTATTCTTAGTACTGAGTCCTCGGCAGAGCCGGGGAAGTGGCGAACAGATAGGGCACCCTACCAACGTGAGATTATGGATGCGGTGACACAGGATGAAGTTGAAAAAGTCGTTATCATGTCATCTAGTCAAGGCGGAAAATCTGAAATGATTAACTGCATTATAGGTTACTATATTGATCTTGATCCTTGCCCAATGCTAATGGTGCAGCCAACTGGAGATATGGCGGAGGATTACTCTAAACGCCGGATATCTGGTCTTATTAGAGATACTAAGGTCCTTACTGAAAAAGTAGCCGACAGCAAAAGCAGGGATGTTGACAATACGATCTTAATGAAATCATTTCCTGGTGGATTTCTAGCCATGGGTGGTGCAAATTCCCCTGCTGGATTAGCAAGCCGGCCAATACGTATATTATTTTGCGATGAAGTTGACAGGTACCCGGACAGCGCTGGAACAGAAGGCGATCCTATCCAGTTGGCAGAAAAGCGCACAACAACTTTTTGGAATCGCAAAAAAATCTATACCAGCACCCCAGGGACAAAAGGCGTTTCGAGAATTGAATTCGAATACCTAGGAGGAACACAAGAACAATGGAGTAAGCAATGTCCACATTGTGGGCAGCCCATTTTCATAAACATCTACGGTATGATCTACAAACACGAACAAGATGTAAAGGGCAATTACACTGTCGATGACATTGTTTTCAGATGCCCAGCATGCCTTGAGGAATATGACGAATATACTTGGAAGGCCCAACCCGGCGAATGGATAGCGGGAAATCCAGATGCAAAGAAGGTTAGGAGTTTCAGATGGAACTCTTTCATATCGCCTTGGTGTACATGGAATGAACTCATATCCGAATACCTCAAAGTCAAAGACGATCCGGAGCTCTATAAGGTTTTCGTCAATACGGTTCTAGGTGAAACCTACGAGGTGAAGGGCGAGATCGAAAACGAGGAATTCCTAGTCAAACGTCGTGAGCAATACGCCGCCGAATTACCGGACGGTGTATTATTTTTGACATCCGGTGTGGATACTCAGGACCGATGGCTTGAATATGAGATTACTGGATGGGGTAAAGGGGAAGAAAGTTGGGGTATCAAGCATGGAATAGTAATGGGAGCCCCTGACAGAAAAGAAACATGGCAAGCAATCGACGATATTCTCAAGGCGACGTATTATTTTGCCGATGGACTAGGGTTGACGGTTGCCTGTGCCTGCATCGACTCAGGTGGTCACTACACTTCCAAAGTTTATGAGTACGCCAAGAAGAATGAAAGCCGCCGATTCTTTGCGATCAAAGGGCAAGGAGGAGCAGGGACACCACTCATCTATCGCATAACTCGGACTAAGAAAGAGAATGCCGCACTCATAATTGTTGGCGTTGATGAGGGCAAGACGGCGGTCATAAATAGCCTCAAGGTGCAAACTCCTGGGCCATTTTACTGTCATTTCCCAGCTAATGCCGATTATGACGTTGCATACTTCAAGGGGCTCATATCCGAGAGGCAAGTACCAAGAAAATACAAGGGAAGAGTCACAATGGGGTGGGAGAAGGTTTCGC
>JAJYAS010000074.1 GCA_021779415.1 Bacillota bacterium | reverse complement strand
ACATTAACCTTGGCAAAGGGATTGGAAATTATATGTCGGTCGGAGAGTTTCCGAGTCCTGAAGGAAGTATGCTTTTTCCTGAAGGCGTAATCCTTCAAGGAAAGCGAGAAAGCTTTGACGAAAAACAAGTGACGGAAGATGTTACAAATGCTTGGTATAAACCCCACGGTCCTCTTCATCCCTCAGAAGAGGATACAGTTCCTGATCACAACCAACCCAAAGGATACACCTGGGTCAAATCTCCTCGTTACCGCGGTCAGCCTGTAGAAGTGGGCCCTTTAGCACGAGCTATTATTGCTAAAGAAAATGTCATCGGTCATGGTGCCCTCGCCAGGACATGGGCCCGCTCCCTAGAACTCAAAAAGATCGCTGAAACCACTCTGGAATGGCTCAATCGCCTCGAACCTGGGTCGGAAACCTATGATGGCATGACAGGGCGAGCTTCCGGCGTGGGAATTGGTCTCCATGAAGCTATGCGCGGTTCCTTAGGACATTGGATATATGTAAAAGATGGACGAGTCAACCACTATCAAATTATAACCCCTTCTGCCCTAAACTTTGGTGCACGTGATGAAACAGGAACCCGCAGTGTTGGGGAAACATCGTTACTGGGATTAAAAATCATATCTGAAGATCTAAAAGAGGCGGGCCGAGTCATTCGTTCTTTCGACCCTTGTTTTTCTTGCAGTGTGCATATCATAGACGGAGAACATTTGCATGCTTTAAAAATTCAAGTCTAAAAAGAAGGATCAAGGCTTATCTCCATTCTAATAAATCTTGTTTGAGGGCCGGTAAAAACATGAAGCGACAAGTCAAACTGAGAAAACCTGTCATGAAACAACTTGTTCAATTCCAGCCGATATGGGTTAGAGTCTGTCATTGGGGATTTGCTTTTAGTCTAACCGTAGTCCTTCTGACTGGTCTCGAGTTACATCAACCAGCAAGTTTTTTGGCCCTTCGCTTTTCCTTAGTTTTAAAGGCCCATGTGGTTTCTAATTGGTTAGCCTTGGGATTTCTAACAATACGCCTTGCGGATGCCCTTATCCGAAGGGATGCTTCATTAATCCCCAGGATTCATGATCTCAAGGGTTTTCCTAAGCTCATGGCCTATTACTTCTTCCTTCGCTCATCCCCGCCTCCTAGTAGAAAATATAATAGTGGACAACTGGTAGTCTATTCTTCTTGGATTCTTCTTTTTTTGGCCGCTAGTTTTCTCGGGTTAGCCTCGTATTGGCAAGGGGAGCATCTTATTTGGCTTTGGAGGATGGTAGGCGGTTTCCAAATCCTGCGCTGGATCAAGTTCTCAATTACCATCTATTTTCTTGCCACAATCCCTCTCCACATTTATCTGAGTCTGACCGAAGATATTAGCCGTCTTCAGGCCATGGTCACAGGTTACGAGCGGAAACCCCCAACAAACAAACGTTAGGAAAATTTTCCTTGTATAATATGATACTTTTTCGTTTAAGTTTGGGTATAATGGGGGGTAGAGTTTATTCATGAAAGGGACGATACGCTTTGGCATTACATATTCATTTTGTTGGCATTAAAGGTACGGGGATGAGTGCTTTGGCCCAAATCAGCGCTCAAATTGAGGATGCAACCATTTCAGGTTCTGATGTAGAAGAAAGTTTTTATACAGACAGTGTTTTGAAACGCGCTCAAATTCCCGTTTTGAATTTTTCTCCCATCAACGTAGAAAATGCAGATTTGGTGGTCACTTCTGCCGCCTATACTAATCAACATCCAGAAATAGCCCGAGCCTTGGAGCTCAATATTCCGATCTTGACTTACCCTCAATATCTTGGGCGCTTACTGTCCAAAAAACGGGGGATTTCCGTATCGGGAACGCACGGCAAAACGACGACGACTGCCATGATGGGCCTCGTCATGCTTCAAGCAGGACTAGATCCAACCATCGTTGTGGGTAGTGATGTCCCTAGCATTGGGGGAAATGCGCATTCCGGGAAAGGAGAATTTTTCTTAGCGGAATCCTGCGAATATCGGCGTCATTTCCTTAATTACTCTCCAGAACACCTGATTATTACTAACATAGAATTTGACCACCCTGATTATTTTACAGACATTGAAGATGTTGTTTCAGCCTTTGCTGAACTCGCCAAGAAAGTACCTGCCCACGGCCATATTTATGTCTGGGCTGAAGATCCAAACCGAGACGCTATCGAAGGAGTTGCGCCAATCACCACCTTTGGACTCTCTGAAGATGCGGATGTCCGTGCAACGGAGATTGTCTTCAAAGACGAAGGTAGCTCTATGAAAATAATGCTTAAAGGGCGTTATGTGGGCGACCTTGAACTCCATGTCGCTGGAAGACATAACATAATAAATGCCTTGGCAACGATTGCCTTATGCCACGAAGTCGGAATTCCCCTCGAAGAAATCCTAAATAGCCTAAGGCAGTTCAACGGGACGAAACGTCGCTTTGAACATCTTGGAAGTAACACAAATGGTGCTCTGATCGTCGATGACTATGCCCATCATCCGACTGAAATTCGCACCACGTTAGAAGGAGCACGCCTTTCCTACCCTGAGCGCCGCATCCGTGCCATCTTCCAGCCCCATACGTTTAGCCGAACAGAGAAACTCTTACAAGAATTCTCACAGGCCTTTCAAGAGGCTGACGAAGTCGTTGTCGCTGATATTTTTGCCTCCGCACGTGAACAAGAGCATCACACTATTTCAGCCTTGACGTTAGCCGAGTTGATCCAGCAGCAAGGAATTCAAGCCCGTTACATTGGAACATTGGCTGACATTAAGGATTATCTTACTCAAACACTCGCACCCGAAGACCTCGTTCTTACTTTGGGGGCAGGAGATATTTATAAAGTGGGGTTAGACATCGTCAGTTAATATTGACCGTGAAAAAGGGTTAGCCATCCATGAGTGGCTAACCCTTTTCTTGCATTTCATCTACAATGTCTTGTTAGTACAGCTTCTGTCCTAGGAATTATCCTTTTGCGCCTTCTTTGGCTTGAATCCCCTCTATCCCCTGTACAATATCATCCCAGTTCTGACAGCGGATAATGCCAGTCGGGAGCTCCTCTTGGTTATAGCTGGCGTCAAGTAATAATACCGGAACTCCGCTTTCCGCAATCAATTTGGCATTAACCTGGTAATCTTCTATAAAGGCCTCGATTTCCCATTGCTTGACTAACTCTAACTTGCTGCTTAACCCGGCGAAAAGAACCTGTTCATAGGGAATTCCTTTCATAGTAAGCCATCGCAGGGTGACATCCTTTTCCGCAGGTGTACGGGCAGTAACATAAATCACTTCATGTCCTTCTCTGAGAAGGGTTTCAATTCCTTCTTTGGCTCCAGAAACGACTTCAGGCATTGAGAGTAAGTGTTCCGCATTACCGACAAAGTAATTGTTGATTTCCTCTTTCGGAACATCAAAGTCCAGATGCATTTGATAATCCGTAATGACGGCAACGTTCTTGCCAAAATGCCGATTCAATTCCTGTAGCCAAAACGGATAACTATCCGAAACGACACCGTCAATATCAATTCCAATCCTCACGTCAGTCTAACCCCTTTAATTTAGGGAGTTCAAGACTGGGAGGAAGATGCCGTTTATGCTCACTCTGGCGATGCAACGTTTCGATGCGTTCTTTGACCTCAGGGGAAACTTCTTCCCCAAGTAAGTAACGATCAATCAAATCATAGGTTAGTCCCAATTCAGACTCATCCGTCTGACCGGGCCATAACCCTGCAGTTGGAACACGAGTAGCAATTCTCATAGGAAGTCCTAACATCCTCGCCCAAGCGCGCACCTCTGTTTTAGTGAGTGAACTAATCGGTAAGAGATCGACACCGCCATCACCATATTTCGTGAAATATCCGGTATAGCTTTCTGGCGCATTATCCGTGCCGACAACCAGATAATTCATAGCGTTAGCCACGGCATACAGCGTAGACATCCGCAAACGGGCCTTTAAATTCCCCTGACTCATTTTTTCTCCCACTAAATCGTATCCTTGATCTTCCAAACCCTTCTTAACTTGTCCCATGACCTGTGTATGGGCACCACCCAAGTTCACTTCCAACGGCCTTAACTCAAAGCCTTCTGCAATCCAGAGAGCATCCTCCCTGTCTTCTGGGTTTGACTGACTCGGCATAATCACCCCAATAGTATTATCAGGAAAGGCCATGCTACAAAGCCCAGCGACCACTGCGGAGTCAACCCCCCCTGAGATCCCCACGACTACCCCTCTGGCGTTGGCCTCGGCAACCTTTTCACGCAACCAATTTACCGTTTGATCAATACGTTCCGATAATTCAATATCTGTCCACATCTTACTCCACCCCTTGATTATTTGCTTTAATATCATTATGAATTGTCAAAAGTAACTGTTGTTTTAGTTCAAAGAGATTAGCCGATAAATCCACGATGTAACGGTGCGGATTCGTTAAACGTTTAACCTCATCCCAGAAGGTGTTCAATTCCTTTTTGGCATAGGCCTGAATCTCTTGGAGCTTGGGTAATTCATAAACCCGTCTTCCCCCTCTAAAAATAGGGACTAAGAGTTCTCTAGTATGGAAATTCTTTAAAGTCTTTCGTTTCCATGTCTGAATGGGGTCGAAAATCTCGAGGGATTTCCGTTCATTAAAAACTTCATCTTCTAAGGCAATCACATCCGCCATTGCTTTTCCCGCACGATCATAAAAACGCACGATTTTCTTAATTCCCGGGTTTGTGATCTTGGCTATATTCTCAGAGACTTTAAGACGAGGATGAAAAACTCCCTCTTCTCCCTCTGCTGCCAGTTTGTAAACCCCCCCCAAAGAAGGACTATCCTTGGATGTAATGAGGTGGGTCCCAACTCCCCAGGCATCAATCAGTGCCCCTTGGGAACGAATGGCGAAGATGGTTTCTTCGTCTAAATCATTGGACCCTACGATTATCGCACTCTTGAGTCCCGCTTCATCAAGCATACGACGGGCTTCTCTCGACAAATACGTTAAATCTCCGCTATCGAGCCGAATCCCTTGAAAATGATGTCCCTCTGCTTCCAGTTCCAGCCCAACCTTAATCGCATTTGGAACACCAGATTCTAAGACACTATATGTATCTACCAGCAACAAGCAGTTATCCGGGAACGTGCGGGCATAGGCTCGAAATGCCTCTAATTCCGAGGGAAAACACTGAATCCAACTGTGCGCTTGAGTGCCCGAAACAGGAATACCGTAACGTTCTCCTGCCAAGACATTGGACGTAGATTGACACCCCCCTATAAAGGCCGCCCGAGCTCCCAAGGTTCCTGCATCAGGCCCTTGTGCTCTTCGCAAACCAAATTCCATAATGGGCCCCCCGTTGGCCGCCGCTACAACCCTTGAAGCTTTCGTTGCAATCAAGGTCTCAAAGTTCACCAAGTTCAAAATGGCGGTCTCTAAGAGCTGGGTTTCAAAAATTCGCCCTTTGACCCTGATCAATGGTTCATACGGGAACACTGGTGTCCCTTCTGGAACCGCGTCAATATCCCCCGTAAAGCGGAAGTTACGCAGTTCTTCGATAAAGTCCCCACTAAAAAGGTTTAGGCTTCGCAAATACGCCAAATCCTCTTCCCGAAAGGTGAGGCTTTCAATATATTCCACCACTTGTTCAAGTCCTGAGACTAGGGCATACCCCCCTTTAAAGGGAAGCGTGCGAAAGAAGACATCAAATACAGCTTCCTTATCACGACAACCGTTAACTAAATAACCCTGCATCATTGTTAACTGATATAGGTCCGTTAGCATCGTTAGATTTTCCATTAACAATAGCCTCGCTTCATACTCGCAATCCGTAGTTTATTTAAACGGACCCAAAATTTGTGCTGATACCCTAAACTTAATCAGACATGCGTGAAGGTTTCGACCTTTCCTCTGAAATTTCCTGCCTAAAATCTAAAATAAAAACCTAAAGGGAAATTCCTCTAGGTTGGAAGAAAACGTTATCCACAAGAAAGAACTATTTATCCCCCGTCTATCCCAAGCTTATCCACCTTAAAACGTGATCTATTTCGATATTATCCACAGAGTTATCCACATTATGCACAGGTGATTTGAATAATTCTGTTAGTAACTAAACCTAGAACCCGAAATGAAGCATATAAAAAGACTGGTTAATAAAAGTTTTTATTATGTTTACCATTAACTAGGTAAATATTCAGTTTCTTTAACTTTAGTATCCGTTATTTTAAATTTCTGAACTCTTCGCTGTGGAAAACTACCAGATTAGTTGTTCTAGAACTTGACGACTTACTCGAATTCCTTCCGCAACTGTGTTGGGTGAAGGTCCTCCCGTGATCTTTCGGGCGCGGACGCAATGCTCAATTCCAATCGCTTCAAACAGATCGTCTGCGAAAATTGGGGAAAGCTTCTGATAGTCGCTTAAACTTAACTCTTCCAGCCCAATTTCTAGTTTACTGCAGTGCAAAACAATCCGTCCCACTAGCTCATGCGCCTCCCGGAAAGGCACCCCTTTCTTCGCCAAATAATCGGCCAGATCCGTAGCATTCGTGAACCCACCTTTTGCCCCCCAAGCCATAGTAGAACGATGAACCTGCATGGTTCTGAGCATCGGCTCTACGACGAGCAAGCATTTTTGAATCGTATCCGTCGCATCAAAGACCTGTTCTTTATCCTCTTGCATATCTTTATTATAAGCAAGGGGCAGGCCTTTCATAACCGTTAAGAGGGCCATTAAATCACCATAAACTCGCCCAGTTTTTCCCCTCACCAATTCTGCCACATCTGGGTTTTTCTTTTGGGGCATGATACTTGACCCTGTGGAATACCCATCGTCCATGGAAATAAACTGAAATTCCCCGCTGGACCAAAGGACGAGCTCTTCACACATTCTGCTTAAGTGCATCATAAGAATGGATGCAGCAGCTAGAAATTCCAGAGCAAAATCCCGGTCGCTCACCCCATCTAAGCTATTTAAGGTAACGCCATCAAAGCCTAATTCCGTGGCGACTTTCTCTCGGTCAAGCGGAAACGTCGTTCCTGCCATAGCCCCTGAGCCGAGTGGGGAGCTATTCAAACGCTTCCGAGTATCTTTGAGCCGACCAAGGTCACGCAAAAACATTTGCACGTAGGCCATTAAGTGATGGGCCAAGGTGATCGGCTGGGCTTTTTGCAAATGAGTATAGCCTGGCATCCAGGTTTCAAGATGATCTTCTGCTAAATGCAGGAGAGTTTGAAGCAACTGTTCTACTAAGTTTTTGGTATGGTCAATTTCCTCTCTCAAATAAAGCCTTAGGTCCAAAGCGACTTGGTCATTCCGACTTCGTCCCGTATGTAGTTTTTTCCCCACTGGCCCAATTCGCTCGGTCAAAAGCTTTTCCACATTCATATGAATATCCTCTGCGCCGATCTCGAATTTTACCTTTCCCGCCTGAATATCGTCTAAGATCTCGATTAACCCTGCCATCAACTGATTTGCTTCCTCTTCCGAGATAACCTCAACACTTCCGAGCATTCTCGCATGGGCAATGCTCCCTAGGATATCTTGTTTGTACAAACGTTGGTCGAAGCGAATTGAGGAATGAAAATCTTCCACCAATGCATCCGTAGTTTTTTCAAAACGTCCGCCCCAGAGTTTCACGTTTCATCTTCCTTTCATGGTTTTTATTACCGAAAAAAAAGCAGGAGGGGGCACCCTGCCCCCATCCTCTAACATCACTTGAAGATCATCTTATTTACGCAACCCTGATTGTTTCTCCATTAAAGCTCTTACTTTTAACGGCAACCCGAAGAGATTAATAAAGCCGCCTGCATCCTTTTGATCATACACTCCGTCCTCACCAAAGGTCGCATACGCTTCATTATAAAGAGAATAGGGGGATTTTACACCCGCTAAGGAACAATTTCCTTTGTATAATTTCAGTCGCACTGTCCCCGTGACGTTTTTCTGAGTCACATTGACGAAGGCATCTAAGCCCTCGCGCAGCGGAGAATACCATAATCCATCATAAACAACTTCAGCATATTTTAAGGCTATCTGTTCTTTGTAATGGAGTGTGAGGCGATCAAGTGTGAGATGTTCCAAGGCCTTATGCGCTGTATAGAGAATCGTCCCTCCTGGTGTCTCATAAACCCCACGCGATTTCATCCCGACGAGACGGTTTTCCACCATATCGACAATTCCAATCCCGTTTTTCCCGCCCAATTCATTGAGAGTTTCCAGTAAAGCCACCGGAGCAATTTTCTCTCCATTTAACAAGGTGGGAACCCCTTGTTCAAAGCCGAGTTCGAGGTAGGTCGCCTCATCAGGGGCATCCTCTGGAGAAACGCCCAGCAAATAAAGGTCACGTTTGGGTTCATTCCAGGGATCCTCCAGATCCCCTCCCTCATGGCTCAAATGCCAAAGATTGCGATCCATGCTATACGGACGGTCTTTAGTAACAGGCACAGGAATTCCACGCGCTTCGGCATAGTCAATGCAATCTTCCCTGCTCTTGAGATCCCAGATACGCCAGGGAGCGATGATTTCCAAGTCGGGATTGAGGGCCTTAACACTCAATTCAAAGCGAACTTGGTCATTCCCTTTGCCTGTTGCGCCATGGGCAATCGCCACTGCGCCTTCCTTCTCCGCAATTTCCACTAAGCGACGGGCAATTAGAGGACGAGCAAACGAGGTTCCCAAAAGATAATCCCCTTCATAAACCGCCCCGGCCTTTAACGTCTGAAAGATAAATTCCGTGACAAATTCTTCTCTCAGATCTTCAATATACAATTTGCTGGCGCCACTCTTCGTTGCCTTTTCCTGAAGAGGAGCTAACTCTTCCCCTTGTCCAAGATCTGCCGCCATGGCAATCACTTCATACCCGTAAGTTTCCTTAAGCCAAGGGATAATAATTGACGTATCCAATCCACCAGAATAAGCTAAAACAACTTTTTTCATGTTCGATCTCCCTCTTTTTCGATATTGGAAGCAAGGGGACGGTTCTCGTGCTTCCTTACATTTACATACAAAACCCCGATTTATTCTTTGACTTAATTATCCTTGAAAAGTAGATCGTTTTCCTCAAAAGTCTATCGGAAATTTCCCTCGTAGAAATCATATACAAGTCAAGTATGCAAGTCAAGAAGCCTTCCTTAAGCAAATCTACATCACTAGCGCCATAATCGCCTTTTGGGCATGCAAGCGATTTTCTGCCTCTTCAAAGACGACCGACTGAGCTCCTTCAATCACTTCATCCGTAATTTCCTCTCCACGGTGAGCTGGAAGGCAATGCAGGACAATAGCAGCTTCGTTCGCCCGTTTCAGAACGTGCGAATTAATTTGATATCCTTCGAAAGCCGCCATTCGCACTTTGGCCTCTGCCTCCTGTCCCATACTCGCCCAAACATCCGTGTACAGCACATCAGCACCCTTTACGGCTTCTAAGGGATCATCCACCACTTCTACACTCCCGCCGTTCGCTTTGGCATCTGCCTGGGCCATGGCAACAACAACCGGATCTGGCTTATAGCCAGGAGGAGAAGCAATCACGACATGCAATCCCATCTTTGCTCCGCCATACATCAGGGAATGAGCCATGTTATTCCCATCTCCAATGTAGGCTAACTTTAAGCCTGCTAAGTGGCCTTTATGCTCTTGGATGGTCATGAGGTCTGCCAGAACCTGACAGGGATGAAGCAGATCCGTTAGTCCATTAATAATCGGAATTGAGGAAAATTCGGCCAAATCTAGGACTTCTTGATGGCTAAAGGTACGAATCATAATGCCATCGACCATCCGTGAAAGAACACGCGCGGTATCAGCGATGGTTTCTCCTCTTCCTAGTTGGATATCCCGTCCGCTCAAAAAAAGTGCATGCCCTCCAAGTTGATACATCCCTACTTCAAAAGAAACCCGAGTCCGCGTCGAAGACTTCGTGAAAATCATCCCTAAGGTCTTGCCTTGAAGTATAGCATGA
>JAJYAS010000073.1 GCA_021779415.1 Bacillota bacterium | reverse complement strand
CAGTGTCTGAAGTTCCATAACGGGCCACTGCCTGCCAAGAATCTTCGCCATCAAATTCTACCCGATCTGTGCCATCGTTGAAAGTCCTTGAAAAGGGTCGATTCAAAATTTCATTCTCTACCGGTTCGCGATGGAACGAGTGTTGCTCTTCCTTCTCCTCTTCGCGACTACATTCAGTGCATACGGTAGTGTAGGGCAAGACCTCGAGTCGTTCAAAGGGGATTTCGCGGCCACAATGTTCGCATATACCATATTCCCCCTTTTTGGAGCGTTCCAATGCAGCGTCAATCGCTTCAACTCTGTGGAGCAACCGATCATGTTCAGCAACATCCTGAGACCGCTGGTAGACCTCTGTGGCAATATCTGCAGGATGATTGTCTATAACTGACAATTCACCTAAGGACTCTCTCATATCTCCATTAATAAGCTCAGTCGCAGTTTCGATCGAATCGTTCCTCTCTTCCCGGAGAGTATCGATTAACTTAGTGTAACTCGTCTGTTCTTTCATAAACTCGCCCTCCTATCGTATCTAAGGCTGTTGCACGTACTTACTCAGTTCTGCAATAAACCCTCCGATGACTGGTAAATTCAGCACAACGATTCGTTTTATCACGAAATAGGCGGCTCCTGCAAGAGCGCCAGCTCCTATGGCCGTTCCCAGTCCCCGTACAAGGCCTGTAAGGAAATTATACCAAAGTAGACGTCCTGGACGATTCAGATACGCGATGTATTCAGCCAACCTCATCTTTTCTAGAGTCTCTGCTAATAATGTGACCTGATGCCTTAAGTCGATCCACTCCTTAATTTTCAAAGAAATGGTTTTTTCGGCACTCTCAGACTGAAATGTTATGGCCTTATCTTGTTCATCAGAAGCGGTCACCTTATTCACCTCGTATTAAAACTCTATTTCAGTGTTCCCATCTGCTGTAGAATTACACTGAAGTTTAACAAAAATCTCGGTTTATTCCTTCTCCGTCACCAGAGGGCCGATGCCTATAAAAAGAAAAGAGCCTTCGCGCAACCCGCGAAAGCTCTTTTCTTTTTAAATCTCACTTATGAAGAACCTTTCACCTCAAAAGTTAAAAAGCAATTTTTCAATCCGTTGAGACTTCAAGTTGCTGGCCATTTTTCAAACTAAAAGCGTTTCCTTCATCTGTGTCTATATGCATATCTAAAGCATAGTTAGAGCTAACTCTAATCAGGACATGGTCCAAACTACCACCTCTTGGACCTGGAACTGCGACTCGAACATGATCCCCATCCTTCAAGGAATGCTCTGCAGCTTCTTCTGGAGTCATGTGGATATGTCGAGCGGCAATAATCACCCCTTGATCCAAGTGAACGCGCCCCTTCGGACCCTCAACATCCACTCCTGGGGTTTCCTCTAGCTTTCCTGAATCCCGAACGGGTGGTTTCACCCCTATTTTAAAGGTGTCTGTTGCTGAAAGCTCCACTTGCGAAGCTTTCCTTGCAGGTCCCAAAATTCGAACACCCGGCATCGTACCTTTAGGTCCGATAAGCGTTACTGTCTCTTCACAAGCAAACTGGCCAGGCTGACTGAGATCTTTTGTTTTGGTCAAAGTGAATCCGGGCCCAAAAAGAGCTTCAATATGTTCTTGGGACAAATGAATGTGTCGGTTCGAAATTCCTACGGGAACATTAAAACTTGCCATAATTTCATCGACCTCCCTATTCGATAGGATACTATCGAACAAAATAAAGAAAACTTGACTTGTGCGCCAAGCGTTCACTTTGTAGTATACTCCATTTCGCCCAAAAACGACATTAATTTTGTCCCTTTTTTAAACAAATAATTATAGGTAAGAAAGAACTTCCCCCCTTATCCCTTCGTCAACCAAACAATCTCGCCCTCCTCTAAAACTGGAATAATTGGCAAAATATTCGGTGTAGAACAATAAACCAAATCCCGTTCAAGGCCTAAAGACATGAGCCTTTGCCCGTGAGCCGAGTTACGTATCATATCCACAAGATGATTTTTCGAACTGCGATATAAAATTCGTGCTGCTTCTCCTAAATCATTAAGAACAACATCAGTACCTATGGCATCGATCAACATACCCGCGCAAAGCGTGTCTGGAAGATCAAACCGTTCTTCAGTACCCGCACAAAACACAACAATCCCCTGAAATTTACAGTTAGTCTCAAATTGACGTAAGAGAGCCAACACGATACTCTGCATATTTAGAAAAGAAGCCATCCAGATCATAGGCGCTGCGCATGCGTCTCGTATTGCCCGTGTGCCGTTGGTCGTCGTCATTATAACTCTTTTGCCACCCACTTTTTCAGGAACATAGTCAAAGGGTGAATTTCCTAAATCAAACCCTTCTATCGGCAGCGCCTGGCGTTCTCCACCCAATAATGATCCAGGAAGGGTTAAACGTGTTTCTAAGGCTTCCTCCGGAGTAAGCGCCGGAATAATGGCCTGACACCCATTGGCCAAGGCAGTTACCATGGTGCTTGTAGCTCTCAAAACATCAATTACGATCACTAATTTATCTTCAAGGTAAGGTATCCGTGGCGATCCCGCACTCGGTAGTACTTCAATTTGTATGTGATTACCCCCATCCATCGTAATCTAAAAGCACACCTACCGTTCTACACCTAGAGATTCCTCTTTTACCCTTAAGATTCAACTTTTTGTCAAGAAGTCCTGCAAGCTGTACAAAAATTACAAACTTCTAACGTTTTTTAGTCCAAGCTTCGGACTGATATTTTGTAAGAACTTCTTCCATCATTGTCCGTTCCTGATCCGTCAGTTGACTTAGCTGGAAATCCACTCCCATAATGCCACAGAATCCAGAACAAATTTCCCGTTCTAAGTCTTCCCTAGCGATCGGTCGCGTCCAAACGTCATCTAAAGCGCAGGCTTTGGCCTTAAATCCTGTCAGTAATCTCTGACGGCTTGCTTCACTAGGAAACTTCAGAAGCCGAAAGAGAAGATCTGAGTCCATATGCAAAATGATAGAACCATGCTGCAAAAGCATCCCCTCTTTCCTCATCTGGGCACTTCCCACAAGCTTACGTCCACCAACTACCAATTCATGCCAAGATGGGGCATCAAAACACGCGGCAGAACTGGCTCCTTCAGTCCCCCCGGAAGCAACCATTTCAGCAGGAATCCCCAGATTCTGAAGTCCCATTAACAAAGCTCGACTAATTTTTAAGTAAGATTGTATTATCGTCCCGGAAACATTCGGATCATGCTCTGGAGCAATAAGACTGTAAGTCAGTTCGTATTGGTGCAAAACTGCCCTTCCACCTGTTGGGCGGCGAACAATATCAATTCCCTCCAACTGACAAGCGTCTTCATCGACCTCTCTTTGGTAACTCTGTGCATACCCTAACGAGAGGGCCGCTGGATTCCAGCCATAAAACCGAAGCAAGGGTTGGGGATTCACACTGCTGGCCATGGTTAATAATAGCGCTTCATCAATGGCCATATTCTCTGCGCCGGAGAAAACATGATAAGGCAAATAACGCCAAGTCGTCATATTCCTTCCCCTCCTCACTCAGTTATCGGACTCACTCGATCTCGTTTCTTTGACATGTGCCCAGGCCTGTTCGGTCTCTTCAGGGGTCAAGGTCCTAGGATAATTATAGAGTTCTTTTCCTGGAGTTTCGTTATAATACGGACGATTGCAACCCGAACAACCGGACGTTTGAAACGGTTCCCCACCCCTCTTCTCCTGGAGCTCGTTCACATCGAGACCAAAATGAATAAGTTTACCGTCTTGAAATCCAAATTGTTCTGTCCTCGCCAAACCATACCGGATCAAATCATGGGCAACCTGCACCCTTCGATAATGCGACATCTCAGGCTGTTTCCGCCCTTCCATTCGTGTCCCTTTGACGGGTGTGAAGGCAAACAGTGCCACGGTTATTCCTAGGTCATACATGGACTGAAGGCAGGTGATCATTTCCTCTTCGCTTTCCCCCAATCCAACAATCAAGTGTGTCGCCATGTGGCCGGGGAATTTCTTTACAGACTCACTTAATAAAGCAAAGCGCTCTTCCCATGATCCATCCTTACTTTGTGCATAGATTTCCGGAGTTGCTGCATCTAAGGCAATGCTTATATGATCAACCCCAAGATCAATAAGCTCTTTCACTTCCTCAAGAGTGCGTGGACCGGCTGAAACGCAGATGGGAAGATGGGTTTGAGTTTGCACAGATTTAACCCATTCCTTCGTTTCCTCTAAAGCGGCCTTGTCCTGAACAACTTGAAAGCAAATTCGCTGCAACACGGTTTGGTTGTCAGCATAGGCTAACCCTTGAAGAACCTCTTCATCTTTAAATTTTGGCCAACTGACCCTTGAGAGAAGGTCTGCACGAGAACTGCTCTCACGAGCTTGCGTACAAAAGGCGCAGTTGAAACGACATCGTTCCCCGACCATCAGGTAGGCGGTTGTCGGCAAGGCATCCACTTTAAGCTTTTTTAACCCTAATACTTTAGCGGTACCCATCGAACAGCGGATCATCATAGTGCACAACACTCCTCTCCACGAATCACTCTTAATCCTAATTCATCCGCCACGCGACGCGCGCCCGGAGTCGGTATGACGAGCCGATTTATGCCTAGTGCAACTGCTGCTTCATCTAAAACTAGACGATACCTCCCCTTTGGCCGCATGCATCCTAAGGCTAGAGGCACGTTAGGAAAACGAATCCTGGCCTGAGCCAAAAATCGAACAACTTCCTCCACGGGAAGTGGTTGGCGTTGGGCGTAGCGCGTCCCAGGAGTTGGAATGAAGACATTAAAAATCAAACCCTCGAATCCTAATTCCTGAAGCACATCTAAGGCCTTTTCCTCTCCACACCATTCTCCCCCTTTCAGACCCAGGGTTAAATGCGGCATGACGGGCACGACTTCTCGCAGTCCAAGGTAAACACGACGATAATCTTCCGGCCCCTGTTCAAGTCCATAGACCTCATGAATAGTTGCCCGGTCTGCAACAAAATCAAACGAAACGACGTCCGCTAAACCTTTCAACAGGGCGATTTCATCTCGATCCAGTAACCCAACATGGAAATTCAAACGTATGTCTTGTTTAAGTTTGTGGAGAAATTCTAAGTGTTGAGCAAAAGGGACTTTCCCTTCGGCAGTACAACCACCACTAACAAGTGCGCTGCGAAAGGGGTAGCTCGAATTAAGGTCTCCATGGATTTTAATTTCACCTACGGTGCGCATACCTTTGAGATAGTGTCCCCCACAATGAGCACAATTCAAGGCACAGGACTGACCAGTTAAGGTAATACTCTCCGTCTGAGTCGGATAATCAAACACTATCTCATCTGTAAAGTGTGCCTTACGAACCGTCCAGGCCTGTTGAACCAAGGTTTTTGCATCATATTGTTCCATCTCTTTTTCCTCACTCATTTGGAAAAAGCCGCCCTTTTCGAGCGGCATTTTACTTATTACTTTTAGTACTATAGTTTACAGACTGCTTACTCTCTGTCCACCTTACTACTCTTTCCTCCAACGCAAGTTTGGCTTCCGTACCGCACTCACTTCATCTAACCGCGTTACCAAGGTTGAGTAAGGTGCATTCTTTACAAGATCGGGATTATTTCGAGCCTCCTCCGCTATTTTGATGAGGACCTGGGCAAATTCATCCAGCGTTTCAAGGCTTTCGGTTTCCGTGGGCTCTATCATCATAGCCTCTTCAACGATCATTGGGAAATAAATGGTGGGTGGATGGTAGCCATAGTCCAACAAACGCTTGGCGATATCTAAAGTATGAACCCCCGTAGATTTTAGGTTTTTCGGAGTAATCACGAATTCATGCTTGCAAACACGATCAAACGGCAGGAAATAGTGTTCCTTGAGAATGCTCATCAAGTAATTAGCATTGATAACCGCATTTTCCGATGCCGACTTCAACCCTTCTCCGCCAAGGCTTCGAATGTAGGCATAGGCCTTAACCAAAACAGAGAAGTTGGCATAAAACGAACGTACTCGACCTATGGAAAGGGGTAGGTTTTCCTCCAGTTTGAAGGTCCCATCCTCACACCGGATTACCATTGGCTTTGGCAGGAACGGGGTCAGAAATTCTTTGACTCCAACCGGACCAGCTCCTGGCCCTCCACCCCCGTGGGGTGTGGCAAACGTTTTGTGCAAATTGAGGTGTACAACGTCAAAACCCATATCCCCTGGGCGTGCCAGGCCCATAATCGCATTGGTATTCGCCCCGTCGTAGTACAATAACCCTCCCACATCATGAATAAGCTTCGTAATTTCCGAGATATTTTCATCGAAGAGACCCACTGTGTTGGGATTTGTCAGCATGAGGGCCGCAACTTCATCGTTAACGACTTTTTTCAGGGCCTCCAGATCAACCCCGCCTCGTTCATTGGAAGGTACCTGAATTATTTCATACCCTGCCATAGCCGCAGTTGCGGGATTCGTCCCATGAGCTGAGTCGGGAACAATCACCTTAGTGCGTTTATTATCGCCACGGTGGGCATGATAGGCTTTAATAACTAACATACCCGTCATTTCTCCGTGAGCACCAGCAGCTGGTTGGAGAGTAAACGCATCCATTCCCGCTAATTCACAGAGATCCTCTTGAAGTTCCGCCATAAGTTGCAAAGCCCCTTGAGTCAACGCTTCAGGTTGGTAGGGGTGGAGGGCTGTGAAACCAGGGAGACGTGCTAACATTTCATTGACTTTAGGATTATATTTCATTGTGCATGACCCTAGGGGGTAAAATCCAGTGTCCAAACCGTGGTTGAACGTAGAAAGACGTGTAAAGTGGCGAACGACATCTACTTCCGAAAGCTCTGGAAGATTGGGTTCCTGCTGCGCCAGTAAATAATCGGGAATAAGCATTTCGACTGGAACCTCCGGGACATCACAAGCAGGTAAGCTGACCGCAGTTCGCCCATCGGCACTGAGATCGAAAATTAGCGATTCTAATGCTTTCATTGGATTTCCCCCAATCTGGCCACAAGCCGGTCAATATCAACTTTTCGCTTCGTCTCCGTCACACAGAAAAGGAGATGATGATCCAGTTCCGGGTAGAAACGTGCAAGATCAAGTCCGCCAATAATCTTATCCTTCAGGAGCAGGGCATTTATTTTTGCGGGTTCAAGCTTGGTCTCAATCACAAATTCGTGAAAGAACGGCCCCGCAAAAGCCAACCGCATCCCTGGAATTTTAGTAATTTCCCGAGCGGCATAGTGAGCATTTTGCAAATTAAGATACGCTAGTTCAACGACCCCCGTTTTTCCGAGCGCACTCAAATGCATGGTGAAGGCTAGTGCGCAGAGTGCTTCATTGGAACAGATGTTGGAGGTGGCCTTTTCCCGTCGGATATGCTGTTCGCGAGCTTGAAGGGTTAACACATAGCCCTTTTTCCCGTTTTTGTCCGTAGTCGCCCCTACAATTCGCCCTGGCATCCGCCGGACAAACTTGTCACGAACTGCCAAGAACCCTAGATAAGGGCCTCCGAAATTGAGAGGATTACCGAAGGCTTGCCCTTCGCCCACTACAATATCTGCGCCACATTCTCCAGGGGACTTTAATAACCCCAAAGAGACAGGATTGACCGCCATGACCACAAGAGCCCCTTTGGCATGAGCAAGTTCTATGATTTCCTCCGCCATCTCAATCCGTCCAAAGAAGTTTGGATTTTGAACAAGGACACCCGCAATATCCTCTTGAAACGCCACTTCAAGGGCTGATCGATCTAGGACACCGTCCTTATAAGGAATTTCGATGAGTTCCACACCTCGGGGTGGCAGATAAGTCTTAAGCACATCGCGATATTCCGGATGCACGGTTTGCAAAACGAGCACCTTTTCCCGTCGTGTCGCATCACAGGTCATAAGCGCAGCTTCTGCCAAAGCCGAAGCCCCATCATACATAGAGGCGTTTGCCACATCCATCCCGGTTAATTCGCAAACTAACGTCTGATATTCATAAATGGCCTGCAGTGTCCCCTGACTAATCTCCGGTTGGTAGGGTGTATAGGCTGTGTAAAATTCGGAACGCAGCAATAATTGGTCCACAAAACTGGGGATAAAATGTTCATAAGCTCCTGCTCCAAGATAAGAACTATAGTCCTCCACTGTTTTGTTAAGGTTCGCCAGTTCTTTGACATGCTTAACCAATTCCTGCTCTGACATTCCTCCACGAATCGCAAGCGGACGCTGCATGCGAATTTCCTCAGGTATATCCGCAAAAAGATCCTCAACCGACTTAACTCCGATTCGGGCTAAGAGCCGCTCCTGTTGACTGTCGGTATTCGGTACAAAGTTCATTCTAATGTTCCTCCTCTGCGAGAAAGGCTTCATATTCGTCAACCGTCATCATGTCTTTAAGGGGGGATAAATCGTCCGTTTCAACCTTAATCAACCAACCTTCGCCATAGGGATCACTGTTCAGCAAATCAGGGGTATCCATGGCTAACGAATTCACCTCCACGACATTTCCGCTGATTGAAGCCGTAAGATCAGAGACCGCTTTCACAGACTCCACCGTTCCATAGGATTTTCCCACCGTCACCGTCGCACCTTCCTCAGGAAGTTCGACAAATACAACATCCCCAAGGCTTTCCTGCGCATGATCAGTAATCCCCATCGTCACGATGTTTCCCTCAACCTTCGCATACTCATGCTCTTTGTTATACTTTAATTCTACTGGATTCATTAAAATCAACCTCCTAATATTTTTGTTATCTTGTCCTTGGGTATACCATTTGTACTACGAACTTAGTGCATGGCTTAACTTCGTTTGTAAAATAAAGTGGGAATCATTTTGGCTTGCACTGCTTTTCCACGAATCATCACATCTAAAACATCCCCTTGAACGGCCAATTCCGAGCGAATCAGCCCCAAAGCAATGTTTTTATTGAGTGTCGGGGAGAAAGAGCCTGAAGTGACAAATCCAATTTCTGCACCGTCTTTTTGAAGTGGATAATGAGAACGGGCAATCCCCCGCCCAATCATTTCAAGCCCTACCAACTTGCGCGGTACCCCCTGTTCTTTTTGTGTTAGGAGTGCGTCCCTTCCAATGAAAGCAGCTTTAGCTAATTTGACAAAGATACCAAGCCCTGCTTCTAACGGAGAAATTTCTGACCCTAATTCATTGCCATACAAGGGAAGACGAGCTTCAAAACGCAATGTGTCACGAGCGCCCAAACCAATGGGCTGAACGCCTTCTTTCGCACCCATTTCTAAAATCTTCCGCCATAATTGTCTGCCATACTCAGGAGAAACATAGATTTCAAAGCCATCTTCTCCCGTGTAGCCTGTGCGGGAGATTAGACACTCTACGCCATCAATTTCTCCATGAGTAAACCCATAATATATAATCTGTGCCAGATTGACGTTAGTAATACGTTGCAAAATTGTTTCCGCTAGTGGACCTTGCAGAGCAAGTTGCGCGTATTGATCGGAAACGTTCTCCACAACCACGTCGAATCCTTCAGTTTGCTCAACCATCCAAGCGTAATCCTTATCTGTGTTGGATGCATTCACAACAATAAAGAAATGTTCTTGATTATAACGATAAACAAGCAGATCGTCCACAATCCCACCATTTGGATAACACATAGGGGAGTAGAGAATTTTCCCATCCACAAGCTTACTAACATCATTGGTAATTAGCATTTGTACATAAGCTTGAGCTTCTTTGCCGCGAACATCGATCTCTCCCATATGCGAAACATCAAATAACCCTGCCTTTGTCCGAACCGCATGGTGTTCGTCTATCACGCCAGCATACTGGACAGGCATTTCCCATCCGCCGAAGTCAATCAGTTTGGCCTTAGCTGCCAGATGTTCTTCATAAAGCGGAGTTCGTTTTGGTTCAACCATTAGTGGCACCTCCTAAATTTCGTCACATGAGTTTGCCCTTATGCCCCAGAGTAGAAACATAAAAAAGGACAGAGAGGGTGCATATCGCACC
>JAJYAS010000072.1 GCA_021779415.1 Bacillota bacterium | reverse complement strand
CTTATGCTCTTCATAGTCTTGAGTTCTAAATTTGATGAGCCCTGCCACTAAACTTTTCATAAGGCACCCCTCCCATAAATCTTTTCCGACTCTATCTTACCCTTCAATAAACTTTATTGACCTGATTATTTTTCAAATAACGTTATTTTTTTCATTATAGATGAAGGCTACTGTTTTTAATATAGGCAGACGGTATGAGCATAATCAATTTATCACATGGAGGATAACGAAAAGAAAGCCAGCAACCAGTCTCTTGGACTTTCGCTGACTTTTCCTTCGTTAATAACGACCGTGTCTTTACCCCTATGCACTTATTTACTCGCCCTCTCGATTCGAAACAGTGACCATTTCTCTTGCAGCCTTCAAAATTGTATCGAGTTTGTACCCTCTATTCTTTTGGGTAACCCCTATCAGGTCGAATTTTTCGGCTTTGACATGGGCTAAGAATCTCTCCATGGAGGTGAGACAAGTTGTTAGCCCGTTACCAGACCCGCCTGCTGCTGCTACAGCTATGACAGATTTCCCCTGTAATAAGTTCCTATCTTTTTTCAAGGCCTCGCACCGACGCAAGCGATCAAAAAATCCCTTCGCCGATTCACTCATTTCTCCCCAATAGACTGGTGTTATTATAATATAAGCATCCATCCCAGCCATAGAGGCATGTAATCCTTGAAAATCATCCTGCACTTGACACTCGTGTTTGTCACGACAAGGACCCCAGCCGTTCCCACAAGCCTTGCATTGACCAATTCGTTGCTTATTTAAGTTTACCATGACGACTCGTGCACCGGCCTCTTCTGAACCTGTTTGGGCAGCTCTGCCACAGGCAGCTGTCAACCCATCAATATTCGGGCTACTTGTAAAAATCATGACATTCATCTTTTTCAATCCTTTACGCTCTTCATTAATATTATCTTATTGTATCAGGAATATAATGTCCCTGGAAGGGGTTACTTGGTAAGTTAGGATCAGGTTTTTTCCATTGCTCATAATATGTTATAATTACTAAAAAAGGTGTTTCTCATGAAGATATTTGAATATCCACAAAGGGTGGTTAACCGTAGTTTCCCCGCACTAATCCATGTGAATTTTCGCATTTATTGGTTCGGGCAATGCATTTCTTTGATAGGTACTTGGATGCAAAATATTGGGCAAACATGGCTTGTGTTTTCTTTAACTGGCTCTCCACTACTCTTAGGTTTATTAGGAGCTGTTCAATTTTTACCGATCACGATCTTTTCCTTATTCGCCGGCGTAGTTATCGATAAGTATCCCAAGAAAAAAATACTATTAATCACTCAATTTCTCTCTATGATTCTAGCCTTTTCTTTATCTGCTCTAGTCTTCACCCACACAGTAAGATATGGCTATGTTCTTATTCTAGCCTTGATTTTAGGCTTTACAAATACAATTGATATGCCTACAAGACAGGCCTTCACGATTGAGATGGCGGGCAAAGAGGATTTAATGAACGCGATTGCCTTAAACTCTGCCACCTTTAATTTAGCGAGAATAATTGGCCCCGCCATAGGTGCTTTAGTAATGGCTTCTTTGGGCGCTGGCTGGTGTTTTTTCTTAAATGGATTAAGCTTTTTAGCTGTGCTCATGAGCTTATTCAAAATAAAAGTGAATCCCTATGTAAGAAGAAAAGTCTCCAATACGATCGTGAAAGAAATAAAGGACGGCTTAATATATATAGCCAGTGAGCCATCATTACTACAGACAATTTTGCTGGTTTTAATAATAGGAGTTTTCGTATTCAACTTTAATGTCCTAATTCCGGTTTTTAGTAAAAACGTACTTCATCAAGGCGAAAAGATTTATGGATTGTTAATGTCTGCCTTAGGATTAGGATCATTATTGGGGGCATTGATGGTTTCTGTCAATAGCAAATCAGGCCCTAAACTCAAAGTTTTGGTGGGCAGTGGTGTGATGGTCTCCCTAATGTTAATATTAGTAAGCATCACAACGGTCTATTATTATACAGCAATCTTATTAGTTATTACGGGCATATTTAATATCTGGTTCAGCACAACGGCAAATTCAACGCTGCAGATGACGGCCAAAGATGAGTACCGTGGAAGGGTCATGAGCGTCTATTCCTTAGTCTTTGCAGGGGCAACTCCGATTGGAAATTTGTTTGCTGGTATAACAACTGATAAATACGGGGCAAACACCTCGTTTTTCCTCAGTGGAGTATTGACCATTGTTTTAATTGCATTATTGAAGCTCTTTTTTAAGAACAACCCAAATGCCACCAAGCTGCAATTTCTCAAAGAAGATTAAACAATTGCTCTGTGCGATCTAAAAATAAACATTATATATGTAATACACGCCTGCAAAACTGGCTGGAATTGCGCAAGCCAAAATATATGCGTATATCGTTGGTTTAATTAGTTCTTTCCATAAACTATTTTTAGGCATAACATCCTCACCTCAACGTATAGTCTACCCTGCAAACACGTACAAATACCCTTTGACTTACGTATACTACATCAGAAGTTCTCTCATCTTAGGGAAAGCCGGTGCTTCATTTGGAGGCACCGGCTTTTTATAGCGACCCATTGGTTGTTATTGATTTCCTTCCATGATTCCTTTGTTATGAAATACTTCCTCGACCTCTAATGAAAGCATTCCACCTTTGGCATTTTTACGATCGTCTTTACCGTAATTTGGTGTTTTATTATCATTACTAACACTTACAACCCCGGCTGGCTCCCAAGGCTGTCGATTCAATTGAGAAGCATGTTCCTCTATATTTTCGTTGCCCATTTAATATTCCTCCCCGACTTTTCTTTTTTCTGTAATGAACCTATTCTATTTCGTTCATACACTTTAGATTTCCCTGAACCATTATTCCTACTCATTTTATTTGCTTAACATCGAAAGTTAGATCAATCTCTAAATCCGCTTATCAAAATGTAATAGATTGGAAAACATTTTATAGTTAGGTATCCTATCGTTATCTTTAAGACATAATATAAAAAGCATTTTTTATATTAAAGATAGAGGGCAGAGGCTGATGTTATGAGTTTACAACAACATTATAAATCTACGGATACATCTATTCCTACACATCAATTTCAGGAACTATTATTTGTTGAAGATCAATTACAGTTGGTACTCGATAAGGCAGATGGCCTCATTAAACAAACCTGTGTTGGTTTGTTACAAGCGGGTGGAAAAAGAATTCGGCCACTTCTCACTCTTTATAGTGGTATGTGTTTTGCACCCTTAAATCCCTTAATGATTAAAGCTGCAGTAGCCGCGGAACTCATTCACATGGCTTCCTTAATTCATGATGATGTTATTGATGAATCGGCCACTCGGCGTGGCAAACCGACAGTGAGTGCCTTATATGGAAATCATGCAGCAATTTTGACCGGAGATTACCTCTTTGCTGAAGCCTTTAACATTCTTTCGACACAACAGTTACTCTCTAGCATGAAATACCTTGTAGAAGCGATACAAGCCATGTGTGAAGGAGAAGTAAATCAAGCGGATGAACAATTTTCAAGTTCATTGGACATGCAACATTATTTTAGTCGAATTGCCAAGAAAACAGGGATTCTTCTTTCAGCCTGCTGCCAATCGGGTAGTACCCTTGCTGGGGCTAATTCTGACGAAACGAACCTTATGCGGGAGTACGGGCTCAACATCGGATATGCCTATCAAATCACGGACGACATCCTTGACATTAGTGGAGACGCAAGCTCTCTCGGTAAACCTGTCGGAGTCGATCTCATGAATGGCAACGTCACCCTACCGATACTTTATCTTTTAGAGAACCCCATTTATGGGAACTGGCTTCGTGAAATTATGAAAATGAAACTAATAACTCGTCAAGGCAATCAAAGCCTCAAGGAAGCTCTTATTTGTTCAGGATGCCTGGAGCAGGCTTATGCCACAGCCTCCCAATGTATCGATAAGGCCAAAGCTTGCTTAGATGAAATCCATTCTAGTCCTTATAAATCGACTCTATTAGGGTTGGCTGATTCAATCCTGCATCGTACAACTTAGAGAGACTTCCTTTTGCGCAATTGGCAGCATATCCAATAGAGTAGGTTGGCGCCCAACCCACTATCCCCTAATAATTGCTTCGTAACGGATCGGATTTGGGTGTCCCTACTCTTTTTATCAGAAAGATACATAGCGAGAAGTCCTTGAACAACCGCACGATGGAACTTTGGATGAGCTAATTTCTCCGCCTGCTTGAAAGAATTTTTCACGAATAAATGCAACCGATCTCGTATCATTTCCGACGATTCATAATACGCCACGAAATTCAGCTGGTTCGTCTCCCTGTCTTCGCGTAGATCGATGAAATAATCCAGAAGAATATGGAGGCCACAGATCCACGGAAAGTAGGCCTGCCTGATCTTCTGTGCTTGTTTTAAGGTCAGTTGGGGATTGAAAGCAGCTGCATAAAGACAAAAAACTCCAAGGGTTGACCCAGTGGCCGCGGCAAATTCCCAGGTTGATATTCCCGGGTAGAGGGTCAAATTGGGGGTAATCCAATTTAACATCTTCACTTCTCGTACTTCCACAGCTAAGTGTTTGTAAGTTTGTAAGGAAGAATAGAGTGTAGCAAGCTTTACGGCTTCATCCTGAACAATAGGGTACGACGGCAATTTCCTGAGACAAGCTTGACATACTTTGACAAGCCGTTCTAAGTACCCTCCATCTTCTCGATAGGGGTAATACAAATAGTAATCCGAAGGGATTGCTTGAGGATTCAAAGCCTCTTGCATGGCCAAATGCAACTGCGAAAAGGCCATCTCATCCTGAACTTCAAGACTATCAACCAAATTATCGAGATAATCACTCATGGTTTGATAGGCAACAATAAATTTAATAGTTATTTCCCTATTTACACCTGGATATAGAGCATAAATACTTCCACCTTGACAGTGAAAGGCCTTTGAGCGAATACTTTCTGTGGCTTGCTGGCTTAAACGGGCATCAGGTAACTGTGTGGCTAAACGTTGCCATTGCTTTAGCTCATGTTTTACCATTGGAAAAACCTTTGATACATAGTTATATATAAGCCGTGCTCGATTCATGGGTGAGACAATTAATGACTTCATACTTGATTTCTCCTTCACTGAACTAATTCTAGTATACCCATTTACGAACTTACTCAACAGGATAAGAAATATTAACCGATTTACTGACAAGTGAAAAGCATTGTACGTCGACAGAAAAAAAACGAGGCCCAAAGGCCTCGTCTTTTGAATTTACTATTCAACTTTTTCTTTCTCTATTTTTACAGCCTCTTTTTCTGGTTCTCCTTCACTGGCGGCTTTAAACTCTCTAATCCCTTTACCTAGAGATTTTCCCAATTCAGGTAACTTTCCTGGTCCAAAGATCACCAAGGCAATAACCAGAACTATGCCTGCTGTCATCGGCGTTAAAAATCCAAACGTTGTGAGCATAACTGTCCACCTCCATTATAATATCTAATCTGTCCCTTATTCTACACGAAACCTATCAAGAAAGAAAATCAAGCACAGACTTATCCTACAACATTGAGTGACAACAAGCAATATGTTTCTCATGGAAACTCAAAAAGACTGCTATAAGCCAGTCTTTTTAACCGAAGTTTAGGTTTTTGCTTATTCTTCTTTTTCTTTTTCACTAAATAGTTCTTCATATCCGAGATATAATTCCCAAACTACTTCCCATAATTCGCCCTTAGCTTCTGTCACGTTAAACCCAAGTTCTCTGGCCTCATAAAGACCTATAGGGTAACCGTGTGAAAAATATCCCTCAGTTAAAGCTTGGGTAACGATTTGCACTCTTTCAGGGTCATCTTTGAACATATAGCGCGATAGCAACAGTTCAGCATATTGCCTCGTTGCTTTTATGGTTTTTTCATAGTCCCCAATCAGCCAGGGATCAAGTTTATTGAGCAGTGGGTTTACGATTAATGATGTAATCTCTGGGTCGGAACTATTCATCATGGATCGTTGCAAATAATCCAAGCAATGCCAAACTGCTTGCACGGGTACCAAAATATCTTTATAAATTGGATGTTTGGTAAGCGGATCGATAGGTCCGAGTTCGGAGAGCGGCCCCATAACAATTTCATCTGCTCCAAGTGCAAGCATGGAAGCTGCAGATTTGGCAGCAAAGGGAACAATCACGGCGAATTCTTCACAAAACTCTCGGATCAACCTTACAACTTTATAAGGTGTATCTAACGCTCCTCCATAACTGTGTAGAAGAAGGTCAATTTTACGGGTGTGACCAATTTCCTTCAATTGTTTATAGAGGGGGACTAAAATAGAGTCATCGAGCGGTGTGAAGGAAAAATAGACCAAGACCTTAGAATCTCGCAATTGTTCTAAACGCTCAATAAAAAGTCCACGTTCCTCTGCTTTCAAAACGGCTTCCCTCCCAGATCCAGCTTGCATTCCATAATATTCCAGCACGGGGTGTGTGGTGCGTTCTGGGAGAAGATAATTCAGGAAGTAGTCGTAAAAACAAATTAGGAAGGCTTCTTGGGAATGGTTACTTTCACACCTGATTGATCATGGCAACTCTGACAATAGGCTTCTCCGCCAAGTCCCTTTTTTTCATGACAAGTATAGCATTGTTTCCAAGGTTGCTGATTGTTTAATACCGCGTAACCATGTCCTTGAGGTCCATGAATCCACGTATCCTTCGAAACCGACGTATGAGGATTTGACGGATCCCGATTTTGCGAAATAATGAGCACCGCTACCAAAGCAGCTAATAAAACGAACGAGATAAGGGCTCTTAAAACACGTTTGGGTTCCATAGGGAAAAGCACCTCTTTAAATTTAAGGTTTTAATCGAACTTTTTAGAGAGTTTTCAGAACGATTCGAGCCTGTTCCAACGTGTGGTCAATGTCTGCTTCTGTATGTGCGGTCGATAAAAAGACTGCCTCAAATTGACTGGGGGCTAAGTAAATACCCTTTTCCAACATTGCACGGAAGTACTTGGCAAATTGTCCCACATCCGATGTGCAAGCGCTAGTATAATCCTTGACTGGAGTATCAGTAAAAAAGGCAGAAAACATTGCCCCTACGGCATTGACCCATATAGGAAGTCCCGCTTCTTGGGCAAGTTGTTTTAGTCCTTCAGCAAGACGGGTCGTGTTCTGTTGCAACCGTTCATAGACTCCAGATTGCTGTAACAAGTTTAAAGTTGCTAATCCGGCGCTCATAGCCAAAGGATTACCGGAAAGGGTTCCTGCTTGATAAATAGGACCACTTGGAGAAATCTGTTCCATGAAGCGTCGCTTTCCACCATATGCCCCAACTGGAAGTCCACCGCCGATGACTTTTCCCAGGCAAGTTATATCCGGGTCGATTCCGTAATAACCCTGTGCCCCTCCATAACTTACTCTAAAACCAGTCATCACTTCGTCAAAGATCAGTAAGGCTCCGAACTCTTCCGTCAAGCTACGAACTCCCTTTAAGAAGCCTTCTTCGGGTAAGACAACACCCATATTTCCTGCGACAGGTTCTAAAATCACTCCAGCGATCTCTTCCCCTTCTCGCTGAAAAATTTCTCTTAACCCCTCAAGATCATTAAATTGGGCAGAAATTGTGGTAGCAGCGATTTGAGTAGGGACCCCTGGTGACGTTGGAACCCCAAAGGTCAGAGCTCCGCTCCCCGCCTTAATTAGAAGTTGATCTGAGTGTCCATGGTAGCACCCTTCAAACTTAACAATTTTTGTCCTACCCGTGGCGCCCCGCGCAAGACGCAAAGCACTCATGGTCGCTTCCGTTCCGGAATTGACCATGCGGATCATCTGCATAGAAGGATAGGCCTTAAGGACCTCTTCAGCTAATACCGTTTCAATCTCGGTTGGAGCGCCATAACTTGTCCCTCTCTCGGCCACTCGCTTAATCGCCGCCACCACGTCAGGATGAGCATGTCCAACAATCAGCGGGCCCCAAGATCCGACAAAATCAAGGTAACGATTGCCGTCGATATCCCAAATGTGGGCACCTTCCCCCCGGTCAATGAACACAGGGTCCCTGCCTACGGATTTAAACGCCCTTACCGGCGAATTCACGCCACCTGGGATAACCTTTTGGGCCTTTGCAAAAGCAAGACGACTTTTATCATCTACGAATGACATACGAATGCCCCCTTTCTAGTGGGTCTCTTCTTCTAGAAAATATAGCATACTGCTCTTCTTTAATTCGGCGGTACTGAAGATCATAGAATACGTGCTTACCCCTGTTGCAAGGGAAATTCTCTTCATGACGTCCCCGCAATCCTCTTCAGTTCGTCCGTGGACCATGGTAAAGAGATTATACGGCCAATCGGACAAGGTCGGTCTTTGATAACAATGGCTTACTTCCTTAAAGCGTGCCATGATTTCTCCCACCTCAGCCGTCTTTTCAGGATTGACTTGCCATACCCCCATGGCATTGGCCACAAAGCCAGCTTTTTGATGCCGAAGTACTGCACCAAAACGGCGGATTACTTTTGCTTCCAATAAACGACTGGCACAGGAGATGACACTCTCAACCGGCCACTGGAGAGTTTCAGCCAAGACTGTAAAAGGAATGAGAGAATCCGGCAGATTCCCCTGAAGCACTTGGATAAGGGAAATCTCCTCATCGCTTAATTTATATGGGGTTCCATCCCCCCCCTGTGTACCACCCAAATCAGCGTTTCCAACACTATTAAGATCTTCATCGAGCGTATCATCTTCGTCTATATCTTCATCGGATAAATCAAAATTAACATTGATTTTAAAAAGACGAGTAGCCGGTAAACTAAAGATATCTGTTAACCCAGACGCTTCACGGATATCATGAAGAATACGATCTGCCACTGCCTCTGAACGGGCAATGAGCGTAAACCAGCTGTTGTACTCGTGATTACGGATATAGTTGTGAGTCACACCGGGAATCTTTTCGAGCAGGTCAGTCAAGATGGAGATTTTATCTACTGGAACCTTGGCCGCACATAGGGTACTATAGTACCCCAAACGTCGAGAATCGAAGACACCCCCTAAGCGGCGAATAATTCCCTCCTCTCGCAGACGTTGTATTCGTTTAAAAGCATCTTCCTCCGTCGTTCCCACCGCTTCAGCGAGGATTTGGTAGGGGTGAACTGCGATTGGAAAGTGATCTTGGATAGCATTCAGTAGCTCCCGATCAGTAGCATCCATTCTAAACCCCCTTCCTGCCATGGTATAAGCACCATGGCTCCTCAGCCATGTAATCCCCTTCATTATAAAACGATGCACGAGCGCGGCAACCGCCACAGGCGCGCTTGTATTCACATGTTCCGCAACCGCCTTTATACTCAAGCGTACGCAGGGTGTTTAAAACTTCATGATTCCGCCATATTTCATCAAACGGTGTCTCGCGAACGTCCCCTAACGGTATATTTAGATAAGCACAGGGTTGAACTTGCCCTTTAGGTCCGATAATGCAATAGGCAGTTCCCGCCAAACAACCACGACTAAAGCGCATATCGACGCCCATTTGTTTGGCAATTCGCATAAACTGTGGGGCACACGTTGGCTTTAGCTCAATATCCACGGTTTGCTGTTTTTTCATAATTCGTGTCAAGATATCCTCATAAGCCTCTGCCTTTAAGGATTCTTCTTCAATCGAAACTGCACGACCGGTCGGAACGAGGAAAAAGAAATGGTGGGCAACAGCGCCTAGCTCCACAGCAAAATCCGTAATCGCTTCCACTTCATGCGCATTCCAATCCATAATGGTCGTGTGAATTTGGAACGGGAGTCCCACTTCACGGCAAATTTTCATTCCCCGCACAGCTCCCTCCCAAGCACCTGGGAATTTGCGGAATTCGTCATGTTTCTCCTTGTCAAGAGAATCTAAGGATATACCCATACCCATAGCACCAGCAGCCTTGAGTTGCTGAGCCAATTCAAGGGTAAGCAACGTTCCGTTCGTTCCAAAAACGGGGCGCAATCCCAGGGACGTCGCATAAGCCACTAACTC
>JAJYAS010000071.1 GCA_021779415.1 Bacillota bacterium | reverse complement strand
CCTCGAATATCATGCAATTATTCTTAGTAAGGCGACTGAGAAACCATTTCACAACTCAACGAGAAATGGTAAGGCTTTTATTAAAAGGACTATATCTGCTGAAGTATCGAGCTGAATTGGTTTTTAGTAGCTCATAGAAACTGGGCAATTAAATAGGAAGCTGAAATTGTGGGGTAGGGGAAGGTGCTTCCTTTTTTAGGGAGAATAAGACAAACTAGGAGCATAAAATTTAAAGATATTTGAGTTTTACAATAATGGCTGCAAAAAATTTATACAGAGGCTAAATTGCTGGGACTGGGGTTGAAGTTTTTAAAATACCATATGTAGGATATTTAGAAGTTTGTGCCAAATAAAACCTCCATGTGATGCTCATGCATCACTCTGGAGGTTTACACATAATCCGAAACGGTCTCAGAATTTGCCCGGCGCTGCGACAACAAAATTTTCATAAGTGCTTTGTTCATGCATTAGAGTATTTTGGCGGAGTCCTCAAGGTCGTTTTAACTAAACGTATAATGGCTGTTATTGTAGGGGCCAAAGATGAACGGACCCTTAAATAGCGTTCTTGATTCTTAGGCTTTTTCTTGTCCATTGGGTGAGTTTCATGGCACTTTTTTTTAGTAAATAGGATTGCGCGATCCCAAATAATATCATAACGATCTGGGCCAACCTTAGTTTCTTTATCAACATAAACCCTAAAGCCTATGAAAGCGTCCTCATGATTATCAACTCCGTATGCTTTCCCAGAGGGGTTGCCGGTTTTGTACGGTATAGTAACAAGACAATCTTCATTTATTTCTCTTGCCATTTTAAATTGATAATAGTATTTAGCATTTTCATATCCTTCGGGAAAATATTGGGCAGCTGAATTTTTGAATTCGATCGTACTGATAGCTGAAGTAACCCCATTTAAAAGTTCCGCACCATAAAAACAGGAATTGCAGAATGTCGCTTTTCCAGTTTGTTCATGGTTGATGCCGTATAGGATCACAAAATCATTATCAGTTTTTAACTGGAAATTATCAGTTTTAAAATAGACGGCATCTCTATCATCACCTAAAACGTCAATATCTTGAAATATCCCTTCATAACCATCGGTACTCCAAATGTTCGTATTCAGATCAACATGATTATACTTTGTGCCTCCATATTTTTTAATTATTTCATTACGCAAGAGATCAAGATCATTTACTGCATTGGGAACAATCTGAAATTCAGTAGTACCTGTTTCCCTAATTATAAGATTTGGCACTGGCCAAGGGTTTAGATTAGCGAAGGGGATTTCAGGTGTAATGCGGTAAACTTTGAGAAAACTGTTAAGGTTATTCATATATGCTTCGCCAAATTTCCTTTCATCCGGAATTTCAATCCTAACTATTGAGATAAAGGTATCCTTTCCCTTCTCAAGTCCCATGTTGACTAATTCCAAAGGAATGATGTCATCATTTATAATATCAGAACTGTAACCGGCTACACCTAGTGCATCACGAATTTGTTGATTTACGCTTTTGTCAGCAGTGATAATGACGATTGTGGAGCTGTTAAAAGGTTCTCCAGCGGCCCCTCCAGGTGTATTATCAGTCCAGATGCGGAAATTATTTAATTGATCACCTAGACTGGCAGCTATTCTGTGATAAACTCCAGTATAGTCGTCGCCTGTTGTAAAAACTTCGCTGTAGTCTTTGTCTGGCTTATTTTGAACAAAAGCAAGATAACTACGGAAACTAAAGTAATAGGCCGGAGGAGGTGTCTGCCCAATTAATACAATGGCCTCGTCAGGACGCAGCTTATAGACAAATCCAGGTGCTATATAAACTATATTAGCAGGATAATTATTGGGGTTATCGGGGTCATAGTCTATTGGTGGATCCTGTCCTGGAGATGGATCTTGATTTGGTGCAGGGGGAAGAGCACAGCCGCCATATAAAGCATCTACGTTGTTCCCTAAACAATTGTCAACTATTCCTTCACTGCACAGCTCTAGAAAGTCTACATGGCTTAATTGTCCTTGCTGAACAATAAAACCTCGTTCTTCCAAAGTCGAAATAAAACTCTGAATATTTTTATGAATCTCAATTGCCTTGTCATTTAACAAATCTTTAGACATAGCCGCATCTCCTTAAAATATTGTTTATATGTTAATATATGGGTCTATGTCCAATGTTGCGACAAGCATACTATCTGTGTTTACGCTAAAAATATTATATTCTTAATAGGATTAGTCTCAAAGAGTTCCCATAATTCTTATACTGGTGACAATCAGTAGGATAATACAAAGTAATTTAAAACAAAATAAGCGATATGGAAAACAGCAACTTGGGAGGTCGAATACATTGAAGGAACTTGGCTTGAAGAATTTGATTCAGCGTGGGGTTGAGCCATGTTCGGTCCTTCGCGTCCGGCAACAGCAACGGTTCCCACTGCGGCAGAACTAGGAGGGAATAACTAAATGACCAAAAAAGCATATACTTTTCTATTGACACTCATCGGGGTGATTTGTGGCTATGTCATTATCAATTCGTTCTTCTTTGTCTACACAAGACCTGTGAGAACTGACGTTATACAAGGCATTCTCAGCGGCTTCGGGCTGGCGATTATCACGGCCCAAATTACTGCGAAGATCAAGGCCACAAAGGTCAACGGCTGGATCACCTTGTTTGGATGCGGCGTACCCGGCAACGGCATGTTGCTGCGAGCCGCGTGTGCCTTAGCCTTTCCTGGCCCAGTAAACATACCGCAAGAGGCGATGTACTGGACCACATCCGTAGATGGCGCGAGTCATGACCTCTCCGGAGAGCACGACTACATCATGCGCTTTCCGGCGGGTGGACTCCCGCCGAATAATGCGTTCTGGTCACTGACCATGGGTGATGCGAAGAATCGCTTTGTGGCGAATTCAATCAATCGGTATAGTGTGAGTGATCGGTCGGGACTCGTGCCAAACGCCGACGGCTCTGTCGACATTTACATTCGGAACACCGCTCCGGCAGGTTGTGAATCCAACTGGCTGCCCGCGCCCTCGGGAAAATTCATTCTTTGGTTGCGCGTATATATGCCCGGTGCGGCAATTCTAGGCGGAAAATACAACGTGCCGCCGGTCGTGGAGGTGAAATGATGGAACATGTGAGATACGAGCATTTGCTGATTTTCGGTTCGTTCATGGTCGCAGTATGGTTCATTGTCATCTACTTTTTGCCGCGTATGACTCTTAGCGTGTTCAAGAGGGCGATCCTCGTTAAAGGGTTTGGCGACGGCCCCGTCCCAATCAACACGCTCTATACGCAACCTCAAGAGCTATTTGCAGACCCCCTCCATGTATCAGGCTCACCCTTAATGACTACTGGCGTTAACCGTGACACGCTCCTCGTGGTCGGCTGGTTAGACCTCAGTAAAGGGCCGCAAATCTTGCATGTGCCGGACATGGCCGGTCGCTATTACAGCGTGCAGTTCACCGATCCGTCGAAAAACACTAACGTTGCCTACGTCGGCAAACGTACCACGGGAACCGAGGCAGGTGCCTACCTCATCTGCGGTCCCGGTTGGAAAGGGGCCGTGCAGCAAGGGGTGTCACAGATTTCTTCACCAAATAATTCGGTGCTCGTTATTGGTCGCGTTTTTGTCGACGGCGACAGCGACCTCCCGACCACCTATGGTCTCGCGAAGCAGATACAACTTTCTCCGTTGACTCAGCCATAGTGTTCCCATTCTTATACTCTTTAGTAAATATGCCGCTCCGCTGATTAGCGTTTGACGGCATCGTACCACTTTTACATTTGATTACGGACAAAGGGGAACATGTAATTATGACTGTTTATATAGCACTATTGCGAGGAATAAACGTAGGTGGAAAGAATGTTATAAAGATGGCTGAGCTGAAAAAAGTATTTGAAGCCATCGAACTTTGTGATGTCCAGACATATATACAGAGTGACGCTCTTATACCCATTATTCTTAAACCCAGTAAATGAAAACGTTCCACAAAATTAGTGTTGACGGCATCAGTAGGATGTTACGAAGTAAGGGCTTATTTCGGTAAAATTATTATAACTTCATACAAAAGACCGCTAGATATAGCCCTTTCAGAGGAGGTAAAACATGGTCTATTTTGAAACACAAAGGTTGGTGTTTCGAGATTGGAATGAACAAGACCTATATGAATTTCGGATAATGAATAAGGATACCAGGGTAATGAAATATTTTACTAAAACGCTTACTGATGAGGAAACAGATAGATTTTACAACATAATTCAAGACGAATTCAGAAATCATGGGTATGGCCTTTATGCAGTTGAAACGAGTCATAGTAATAGTTTCATTGGCTTTATAGGATACCATCGGGCAAACTTCAACTCTCAATTTACTCCTTGTATTGAAATAGGTTGGAGACTTAAATATGAAGCATGGGGTAATGGATTTGCAACAGAAGGGGCAAAGGCATGTTTAACATATGGAATAGAAAGACCAGAATTCAATAAAATATATAGCTTCACTTCAAAAATAAATGTTCAATCGGAAAATGTAATGAAAAAGATTGGCATGGTAAAAGTAATAGAATTTGAACATCCGAATATTATTGAGGGCAGTCCTCTGAGGAGGCATGTACTTTATTCTATTGATTCAAGCAGTTGACCGTATTCTTTATCAAAGTTGTTAGATGTTTGTCTGTTTCGTAATGTTCTTTTATAGTGTAACAAGTTAAGTTCCACTAATTCTTAGAATGTGAACTATAATTAAAATCGTCAACCGTTTTCTATAGAGCCATTGTTGGGTTACAACGTGCTTTCTATCAAGCCGATGCGGGGTGTCCACGCACGTGGAGACGGTAGTAAGTCTCAAAATACTCACAGTCTAAAAGCGGCCTATGGCAAGGGATACCGGGTTTAGACGTGAATTGTAGAACAATTTAATAGGACCAACTTCGCGCACGGGAACATGTTTGTAGGGTTTGTATTAGACGATTTTAGGGCATGGTGCGCCAACGGGGACATATTGAGTATGTAATTGTTTCCATTACCGTTGGTAAATATTTCTGTAGGTATTTACATTTCCACAGTAGAAACTGGAAGAAGTACGAAAGAAAAGGCTTGAATATGATAAGGTAATGAGTGTATCTTTATTTGCTTCCATAATTTATTTCCCCTTTTTAACTGCTAAAACAGTATATATAGCATCATTAATTTTAGTCTTCTTCACAATGTCAAAGCCAAATAATGACAATACTTTTTTCAGTTCCTCTGAGCCAATACGAATGGACATTGGAGGTCCTTCTATTATCAAGTCGTCCTTTTCATACTCCAGACATAACAAGTGCCCTCCTGATTTTAGTACCTCAAATATATTTGAGAGTGCTTTTGTTAGTGAACTCACTTCGTGGAGTATTAAGGATGCCATAACAAAATCAATACTGTTATATTGAATACTTAAGTTTTCAATATAATCTTGAATCAGTTCAATATTATTAAGTCCTTTTTCCTTAGCCTTATCTTCTATGACGCTGAGCATACGTCTATCAGGATCCATAGCGTACACTTTGCTAGATGTATTTTCTGCCATAGGAATTGTAAAAAAACCTGAACCAGCGCCGACATCGAGTAAAGTATGATTTTTTTGAATTGGCATTTGGCTAATAAGTGCTTCAGGTGGTACAAGACGCTCCCTTTGTCTACTATCTAAAAAGGCAATTTTGTTTAAAAATTTTTGATCCAGTTGGTTGTGATGATGCATGTGATTCATAATAAGACCTCCTACAAAATATAATGCAGACTGTAAATATCTATAATTGTGTCAAAAAATGAGCAGTTAAAACTGCCTAAGTATTTAGCCTATTTTTCAGACAATGTCGTAAATGCGTTTTTCTTTAAGGTGGTTCACCATTTTCTCTTCCGCGTCTTTCATAACCTTTTCTATGTGGCAAGCATTATTCTCGTCCATTTCACAAGTGAAAAGCGCTCCGCTGCCTTCAATGGCTTGAATGACGTCATAAAAGCTTATTTCAGTCTTAGGTTTCCTAAGACTATAACCTCCATTTACTCCAGGTGTAGACTGAATAAGGTCAGCCTTGACTAATTGAGTTAGTATCTTGGACAGGTAGGTAGGTGATATATTCATGTGACTAGCTAAAGGTTGAAGACTTAAATTGTTTTTGCCTTCTTGCTTAACAAAATAGGCCATTATATGCAAAGCATAATTCGTTGCTTTCGTATACTTCATAGTAGTTCCTCCATAAAGACAATACAGACTGTATTTGTCTGTGATTATACATGATGGGTTTTGCTGTGTCAATAACAATTTTTATAAACTTATCCGGCAAAAACACGGCAAAGCGACCACAGTTCATGAGGATGGTACAGGATGCCGAGAACCAAAGGTTTGACCTCATCAAAACGAAGTCGATTGTGGAAAATACAATGTTTCATAAGTTACACTAGGAAAGTATCGCAGAAAGGCCATTGGGGAGATTGTCAAGATGTTCGGAGTTAGACAAGCGGTTTAGTAACCGTTTAGAAAGAGGGTACAGGCGGTTAATTAAAAATTTAGTATACAAGGAGCTATACTAAAGATGGGAAAGTATATAGAGGCTCTTGGACAGTAAAGTGGACCCTATGATGAGGGATTTCGCTCCCTGGGATTCGACTTCTGGAAGGACTAGCTAATTTTGACGGAAGCAAAGGTGAACTGACAGAGGAATGGGTATAAGCCCCCCCATCCTTCGGAATTCCCCGATTTTCCCCTGCCGTGTGCCCAACAAACACTGAACCCGCGGTCAATTTTTGAGTCAAAAAGGGCCGGGATTTTTGAAAAAATTACTTAACTTATCTTAAAGGCTACTTACTCCTCGAGGTGCCCGTAGCTACAGAAGTGACAGTTTTTCCAGAAGTAACAGCAGCTTTGGTTTTAGTAGTTCTTATTGGCGTGGGTTTTGAGACCGTTATAGGGGTTTTCAACCAGCATATAGTCAGAGGCTCCCAGTTTAGAGCTTGTGTTAAGTCCGCTACACCAAGATTTTGTTTTTGTATGATGTTCAGCAACTTTAAAAGTTCCTGATCTAGTCCTGGTTCCCAATGTAAAAGAATAATATCCCCAGATTTAAGTCCTTTGCCACTTCTTGTGCTAAATGTGGAATTTTTCATTTCTGCATCCCACATTAAGATATATTTCATTCCGGAATCCTTGGCTGCTTGTCCGACTTCAGAATTAAAGTCTCCGTAAGGTGGTCGCAACTCATCAGGTGCTGGACCGTACTGACGGAAATAATCTATAGGTTGAGAAATTTGGTTTTTCTGATCCGCCAGAGACAAATGAGTCAAAAAGGGGTGGTCAATAGTATGGTCTTCAATATGCCCACCAGCATTAACGAATTCATGCCAATATTCAGGATGTTTCTGAGCAGCTTGTTCTATAAGGTAAGTGGTTATGGGCAGATGATATTGTTGCATTAGTTTTAATACTTCTTTGTTTGGATACCAGCCATCATCGATAGTGATATATACTACTGGCTGATTTACAGGAAGTTCATATAACACTTTAATCGGCCCAGCGGAGGTTGTGGAGGGATTTAGTTGATCCACTGATTCGGAACCCTTGTTATTTAAAGCAATATTGGGAGATGAGGCGGGCTTATTAGGTACAGTGCTGTTATGGTGAGTGAAATATAAGATTTTTAAGGAAAGGCCAACGACTATAACTAAAAGAACAATACCCAGTAGAAAATACTTTAAAGAGAGTTTGAAGGAAAAAATATTTTGGAAGCTTGGTTTAATGTCTATCATATGGTCTGCATCGTCTCCCTCAACATATTTCGCATACAGTAATAATTCGACAAATTACGATAATATCCTTTAGGAGTTATCTGAAATTTTACATGTGTAGATATTGTTGCACTGTTACGTTTAACGAAAAGCATCATCTTTTGGAGATGAAACGACGTCTATTCCTACGGAAGATATATCACTCAATGTTACCCCGGTTACTGCAACCGAGGCAACCCCACCCGGACAAGCTGTTCAACCATAGAGCTATTTACATCTTCGTAATTTAGGCTATAAACATTTGTTGCATTTGTATTACATCTGGCTATTTATTTTTGCCAGTTGTTCTTGGTAAGCTTCTAATGATAAATCGCCTTTTGCAAATTTATTTTCCAACAGGGTAATCCTTTCTGTTTTGGATAATGGTCTTTCGCCATCAATATTAACTGCACTATTTTCACCTTTAAGAGGCATCAATATATGTTGTAGCTTGTCAAAGGCTTCAAAATATCGTAGACCAAATATTCTTTGAGAAACTGCATTCATGTGAATACCGTCCGGATTGGCCTGAAGACCTGAAGCTGTAACAAAATAGCAATTATTCTGCGAATTAGAAAATTTTTCAAGTTCTTTATTGACTAATGGGTACTCTTGAAAATATTCACCGAACATGCCGCTACCTAAATAGTCGCCAAGCCCCCCAATAATAAGGGGTATGTTTGGCACAGAGAGTTCATGGCGGAATGCCTCGACAATGGGTAAAAACTTTTCATGGTAACGGCTAGAGCGATCCGGAGAGCATTCATTTTCGCCTTGATGCCAAAGTATTCCAGACAACACACTAGTTCGTTGGGCAATCTTTGCCTGGAACACAGCGAGTTCAAATAATACGCCCCCTACAGTCCAATCATCAAGGCTGGTGCCACCATCAGCGCAAGGAATTAGCCCAATTTCTTCATTTCTATTTTTTTGACACCATGCCGCCGCAAAGGAGGCTGCAAGGCCAACGCCAGAAAAAGGCCGATCATAGTTTAGAGGTTCCGTCATAATTTGCCAACGCCCGTTTCGCAGCATCTTTATTCGTTCATTGCAAATTGGCGGGACATCTTTCAGGAATCCGCGCCCGGCCATATTGGACTGTCCAACCATCAAAAAAGAATGTATCATATTTTATTCCCCTTCATTTTACCCCTGTAGTTTGCTGCATATTATCTGCGAAAATCAACAATTCTATCACGCAAAGTCTACTGCCGGAAATTATTATACATGATTTATAGCGCAGGACAAAGCTTGAGGTTATTAACTCTAGCTACGCATTATTCATAGCAAATTATCCTAAGTTAGGCATAAAAAAGCTCACGTCTGGAACAGACCGTGAGTAACTTAAAACAGATTTCTTGAGGATTGAAATTACCTAACTTTGAATAATTAAAATAATGTTAAATTTGGCATTTTTACTATTTTAATTTTATGTTATTTTCACTATCCATTTCAAATCGATTCCGTCCTAATTCATGAAATCAACTTTAACGGGAGAAATGTGGCACTAATGACGATCATTCAAAAAGGAGATGATATCAAAGAATGATTATCAAGAATTTTAAAGGAGAGACTGACAATGCTTATCCGTGAAAACTTATATGGACCAAATGATCTAGAGAATGAAGCCTCCCTTGAAACGATTATTAAGGATAATGAACCTAAAATTATAAACCTAATATACGGAATGATCGGAGATTATCATATCGCCCAGGACTTGGCCCAGGAAACATTTATAAAGGCATTCCAGTCAAGGCAATCGTTCAATGGCCAGTCTAAAATCTCGACATGGCTATACCGTATAGCCGTTAATACAACAATCGACTACCAACGAAAGCGATTTGGTCGTAAAGAAAATCCGGCTGAAGAACTTGAAACAAAACTAGACGAAACTCAAGACCCGGATCAAAAGTGTCAAAAAACAGCGATGAGAAAGATGCTGTTTAAGGCGATTTCACAGCTACCAAATGAACAACGTGAGGTGTACACTTTAAAAGAAATCAATGGATGCTCTACTAAAGAGATGGCAGAAATCCTTAACATTTCGGTTGAATTGGCGAAGTGGCGACTGCACAGGGCACGGATGCTCCTTCGCAAGTCTTTAACTCAAGGTAATGGCTATGAGAATATGGGTTCGTTTAAATTAACTACGGCTGGAATAGAATAAATTATTCATTCGGAGGAAAAT
>JAJYAS010000070.1 GCA_021779415.1 Bacillota bacterium | reverse complement strand
CTCATACATCTGTGGCGTTGCTGACTTAAACGCCTTGTTTTCACCAACAGTATCTGCCCAACTTTCATAGGCAGAACGATCTTCCCATTTTGAAAAAAGCATGATGTCCGATGTATTTTGTTGCTTGTTGACCGAAGCGAATTTAAAACCTTCGATATCCTCGGCGGAATGAATCCCTGTACGAACTTCCCCTAAAATTCGGTCTGCATCCGGTCCATTGAACGTATGAATTACTGTCAGCATATAATATACCCTCCAACCTATTAATAATTAGTTTGGTAAGTAGTTTACCCGAACTATGTTTCAACATACATTTTATGGAGTGAACTTTCAGCGTCGACTGGCATACTTATGATCAACATTTCATGCTATACTAAGAATACGTCTCGCATGTTTCACAAAGGGGGATAATGCTAATGAAGCTCACTTACATTCGAACAGATTTCCCTAACGGGCGTACACACATACTGATGCGTGATACAGAATTTCCCAGCCAAGAACTCGTTCATTTTCTTTTGGTTTTAAGTAATAAGGGAACATTATGGGTTGATGTTTTTTGGCCCTACGATGAAGAATCTGAGCGTTATACACGTAGAATTTCAGAACAACAATTTTGGCAGACCTTCCGCGAATGGAGGCTGCAAGGTATCCTTCTAGGAGACAACGGGAAAGTGGCAGAAATGTTAGCAAGAAAACGCTTAGCAAGGAAAACAGGAGCAAAGAATGCTTTGAACCTTGCTAACACGTAAAGAAAACTTTACATTCAAATTAGTATTAAAAGCGACAACTGTCGCTTTTTTATTTTTGCCATAACTTTAGCTTTCAGTTCCTTATAAATTACTATAGAGACCCTCTCTCAAATCCTGAAGTTGTTTAAGGTGATCATGTTCATCCGAGAATATAGGCTCCAAGACCTCTTTTTCAGCGCTACTCAAATAGTCTTCAGAATACTGTACTGCTCGAGCCAGTCCCTTATCCTCTCCGTCATAAAGACGCTCCAAGATTTCCATAGGCACTGCTTCTCCGAGGTTAGACACACGGGTTTTCCAATCCGCCATGATACCCACTAACCCTGCTCCTTCTTCCGCTTTTCCACCGTTGGTTTGAATATAATAGGAGATCCTAGTGGCATGTTCTTTATGATCTGTTAGAATTGCGGTAAGATGGGTGCGCAGCGGGCCTTCGGTTAGTTCGTCAATATACGCTTGATACTGCAAAATCGCCATATGTTCGCCCTGAAGGATCTTGTTCAGTACTTCAAATGAAGTATCCATTTAAGCCTCCTATATACCTATATAGATTTTTGCCCTTAGTTTGGCGAAAATTCTATAAATTATGTATGTGTATAGGATTTTGCTTTGTCGAGCCTATAGACAAACGCTAAGATCTCTGCCACTGCACGATAGAGCTGGGGGGGAATTTCTTTTGTCAACTCAAGCTGCATCAACGCTTCAACAAGCAGTTCGTTCTTTTGAATGGGAATACCTTCTGCTTCCGCCACTTTAATAATATTACGAGCCACTTCCCCTACCCCTTTAGCCACGATTCTCGGGGCCCCAGTTTGATCATATACTAAGGCAGCAGCTTTCTCCCTCATCTCTTTCTTTTCCTTCATCTCCGAATATCAACTCCACTTCGCCGAGTCCCTTTAAGGAAATTCTGAAATTCTATGTTTTTATCCATATCTCCAGTTTCCACGTTCTCAAGCTTGAAACCAAGTTTGGAAAATTCCACTCTCGTTTGAGACATAACCAGCTCTAGTAGCTGGGGAAGCATCTGAGTGTCCTTAGTTAGGATACGAAAGGAGAGTGAGTCTTGATTAAAATAAGCATCAATACCAACTTCTCCAAGCTGCGGGGTTTCAATCTGAAGGGCTACTCGACAATGTTTCTCATCCATCTTTGATCCTTTTCGAGAACTCTCAATCGCTATTTGGGCTGGAACCAGTTTTCCCTGATTTAATAATGGAAGATGAAGTAACATAAATGCATTATCTAGAGTTCCAGTTTTTAACCAAAGCTGTTGCGCGGTAACTTTCTGGAGCAAATGAGCAGCTTGATTATCCTTATTGTGAGCCTCTTTATTCTGCAAGGCTTCCAGAAGTTTATATTTATAAGTGTCTTTTAAACTATCTATCTCTGCTTGCTTAGCCTGAGGATCGAGTTTCTGTATTTGAGCTAGTCGGTGTTCATAGTTAATTCCAAGTTTTCGCAAGAACTCCACAAGCTCTTCCGCCCCATTTTCTTCTGACAACACACCCCACTCAGGAATTGACTTACGCAAGGTGCCCATAAATTCATCGCTCATTGTCTCTTGAATATCCATAGCCTCTGAAGAAAATGTGTTTATCAGGGTTAAAATCTCCTGATTAATCGGTAATCCTCTCTCTGTAAACTGCAGAAACTGCTGAGGGGCCATGTGTACGTCCCCTAGCTTCTCCTGCGAGGGCTCGCGAATCAACACTAAGCCCTCTTGGCTAGTATTCCCAACTTTAACCCAAAACTTCTCTCCCACTTGGGTCGTAGTTTCCAAGACAGCGAGCACGTCTTGTCCATTGATCCGAACAGTTCCCTCTCCTTCAGCTGTTTTATGGACAACTTCCACTAACAAACGTTCGCCGGGACGCCATTGATTATGTAAAGTCCCCTTGATCGCCCCCGGTGCTAATATACCGCTTACTTCCATACGTCAACCCTCCAATTTGAACGTTTAAGCATGTCAATAAGAGACAGTTATGGTCGTTTGCCAAACGCTGTCCTTCCTATTTTCTGAAGTTTTCGGTCTTAGTTTTTGCGTTTTCTAGGGACTTTTTAAGGTGGCTGAGAGCTTTACGAGTCGCATGATCCAATTGATCGGCAATTTTGGGGACATCTCGATCTTCTAGGATCGACTTAGGAGTTCCACCATAAGGGCGCTTTTTCGATCGATGTGGGCCTCGCTTGGACGTCTTGGGCTCTGAGGCAGAACGCGGTTTTGGTGTGATATTTGACAATTTCTTTCTAGAAACCGACTGCGGTTTGCTTTCTGATACGGAATTAATTGTAGAATCTAGCGAAGACAAATCTGACGGGAATTGATCTCTAGTCCATTCCTCAACACGAGCTGGGCTCTTCGTTACCACAAACACCTCTTGGATAGAACCATTACTTTTTAGCAAAAGCTTGCAACCTGTTTGAGTTTGATATTTATAGACAATCCCACGTTCCGAAGAATGGCTCACATCAATAACGCCGGGAATAATATCTGTCACTTCTGATAGTCGGCTTAAGTTTTCAAGCCAAGGCAAAGCATTTTGAATAATTCCATGTTCTCGTTTTACCTTATTCCGGCGATATTTCAATGTATAAACACCGACTTTCAAAAATACAAATGCTTTGCTTCGATCTGCCCTTTCTGAATCGTCAATAGGCCGAAGGAATATTGAGGTTCACGCCTTTTGTCCGTCGGAGAACCGGGATTAAACATGAGAATACCATTTTTCAGTTCCATAAACGGGATATGACTGTGTCCAAACACAATTAGATCAACCCTACAGTTTTCAAAGGCGGCAAAAGCGCGTTCCTGAGTGCTTTTCCCCCTTCCAGTATCTCCATGAATTAACCCAATCTTAATGGTTTCGCATTCGATAATATCACGATCTGGTAAAGAAATATCCCAACTGTCGCAATTTCCTTTGACCGCTCGAACTGGCGCGATACAGGCCAACTCCTCTAGTACACCCATATGTGTCAAATCACCCGCATGAAGAATTAGATCAACATTAGTTAGTTGTTCCCAAACAAAACGGGGAAGAGACTTGCCCGCTCGCAAGTGGGTATCCGACAAAACCACGATGCGCATTCAATTCACCTCTTGGACTCTAACTTCGGGCTCACACTAAGGGCGAATAGTTTTTAAAACATGGTAATATGAATCCCGTTCGACAGCATCTAAACCTGCCTCATGAATCATATGGATCAACTGCTGTTCACTTTGCATTTGAGGGCTGGTGGCACCGGCGGTATGATATATTTTCTCTTCACGGACAACTCCATCAAGATCATTGGCCCCAAAGTTAAGGGCCATCTGGGCTACTTGAGGAGTAGAAGATACCCAATATGCTTTAATATACTGGAAATTATCAAGAATCAAGCGAGCCACAGCAATCACTTTTAACGTGCGTAGTGCACTAGCTTGGGAAACCTCTTCAAACTTCGTGTTTTTGGGATGAAAGGCAGTCGGAATTAAAGCATAAAAACCTTGCGTTTCATCTTGTAGATCTCTCAAGGCTAGGAGATGATCAATTAGTTCTTCATCCGTTTCAATTAAGCCATACAGCATGTTAGCATTAGTTGGAATCCCCAACTGATGAGCAGTTCGGTGAATTTCCAACCATCGTTCTCCACTTAATTTTCCCGGACATATAATTTCTCGGACTCTTTGACTGAAATTCTCTGCACCGCCACCCGTTATAAAACTGACACCGGCTTCCTTAAATGTCTTCAGAATTTCCAAAATAGGTTTATTTTGAATTTGGGAGAAATAATCATATTCTGCTGCTGTAAAGGCTTTGAGACTCACTTTAGGGGCGCGTTCTTTGATTTTCGTAATCATGTCCAAGTAATACGAAAAGGGTAGCTCAGGGTGGATCCCTCCAACAATATGTATTTCCGTTACTCCTTGATCAGCATACTGCCCTGCTTTTTGGACCACCTCTTCAATAGACATTGTGTACGAACCCTTTTCTCCAGGGTCTTTGGCAAAAGCACAAAGCCCGCACCGTACTTTACATACATTACTATAGTTAATATGGGCATTATTATTAAAAAATACCTGATCTCCGGTCATGGTGCGTCGCCGTTCATTCGCAAGGTAACCTAGACCAAGTATATTGGTAGTCTGTAATAAGTGTAGTCCATCATTTCGATTAAGCCGTTGTTCCATCTTCATTTTTTCATAGACGTCTTCTAATCCATTGATTATTGGATCAAATTCCACTTCTGACCCTTCTTTCCCCAAATTATTGTTTTATATATTATAACATAATTCTCGAAATTCGAGAAAAGATAAGAAACAGTTAAAGGACTGTAAGGTAGTCCCCTACAGTCCTTAATTCAATGATGTTTTTAGTGAAAATATTTCATGCCTTGACGTTGACGTTTAATCGCTTTGCGCACTTCATTAGCGACTCGCCATGTTTCTGGCTGGTGGGGAGTCATAAGCTCCATTTTCCCAGATCGTTTATCAATTAGTATATCCACTGTCGGCTTATGACCTTCGGCTTTTTCTCCAGGATGAAGAATATCAATTCCAATTTTATGTTCATCATATTGAGGCGGAACAAGGTAATTCAGCACTTCTTCTGTTGCATCCATTAATTCAACCACTTGTTCTTGGGGATATCCTTCCCTTAAGAGAATATCTCGAACTTGAGGTAACGGATGTTCGAGTGTGAGCAGCATCTGGGCGCGTTGTATTAAATTATAATCGATGTCCAAAACGCCACCTCCACTTATTTATCTTTTCTTTCTCAACCTTTTCTTTCTTAACCTGTTTTCATTTTTCCCTTATCTTCGCGATTGAATACTGATAGTTCTTTACGTTAATGGTCATTTTTTCCATTAATCAGGTAATAACCTTAAGGAGGCTTATTATGTCAAAATTACTATCCTTACCTTTTTTAGTTGCTGCAATATCAGGGATCGCCATGGCCATACAAGGCACTTTGAATTCCTCCTTAAGCCAAAAAACGTCGCTTCTTTCTGCAACGCTTGTGGTCCACATCATCGGTACACTGGTCGCTTTAATTGCCGTGCTTGCATGGCGAATTCCTCTCTTAAAACACCACTGGGTTGCAGTGCCGTGGTATTTGTACCTTGGTGGCGTGCTCAGCGTCCTCATAGTCGGACTTGTTGCCATCAGTATTCCTAAGGTTGGCGTGTGCAACGCTACCACTGCAATTATTATCGGCCAGGTTAGTATGGCAGTACTTATTGATCATTTTGGCTGGTTCGGTATGAGTCGTCTCCAGTGGAATCCCTGGCAAATCGTTGGAATCGGATTGTTTGCAGCAGGGGCTAAACTCCTCTTTCGCTAATTCTTGTTTTTTGTGCGATCCCCGATCAAGGCCATATTTGTAATAATCGCATAAATTTCCTCACTAACAGTAAATTTGCGAATTTGCCCGTTTGCTGCCAATATGACTGTACTTTTTCCGGTAGCACTCTGATCACTTTCGATAATCCGAAGCAGGAAAGCATAAGCCTCACTGCTCACTGCCAACTGCTTAAACTCACCCTCAGCAACAAAGATGATCCAATACCCCGAGGAAACTTCACTGTTTCCATTATTATAGAGAGCATTGGCTACACTCGAGAAGTCTTGTCCTAACAATGTCTGTGGATTACTTCCATCTGTGTTTGCACTTATCGAATTATTCAGAGTGTAGTTGTCATTCAACGTACTGGTTTGAGTTACTGGTTCAGCTAAACGTGAATAAATATCCTTGAAAAAGTTAGGAAATAAGATGAAACCGACAACCCCTATAATAAGAATCCAAAGGGCCAACGCCTGTAAATCCTGCCATAGTTCACTGCGTGGTGGTCGTCCCCAGGTATTAGGCATACCTTCCCCTCCAAATAATATTCTATCTTCAGATTCATAAATGCTACCCTCTAAATCATATATACGTTGTTTTTTACTCAGATATGTATATGAAACTTGCATCTCGTAATCCTACCCTCTAAAATAAGAACTGAGGTGGGGAAAATGGATCTGCTTCGACAAAAATTGACTTTATTGCCCGAGAAGCCGGGCGTCTATCTGATGAAAAATACACAAGGACAAATAATTTATGTCGGCAAGGCTAAAATACTAAAAAATCGGGTAAAGTCATATTTTACAGGATCACACGTTGGAAAAACTGAGAGACTCGTAAGTCAAATCGTTGATTTTGAATATATCGTAACCGATTCAGAAGTAGAGGCTCTTGTATTAGAGTGTAATCTCATTAAAGAACACAATCCAAAATACAATATTCTTATGCGTGATGATAAAACCTATCCCTATTTAATGATCACAGAGGAAAACCATCCGCGGATCCTTATTACTCGACAAATCAAGAAGGGCAGAGGTAAATACTTCGGGCCTTATCCCAATGCAACTGCCGCCAAAGAAGCAGCCCGTTTACTCAATCGTCTTTTCCCATTTCGGAAATGTCGTCAAATTCCTACTCGACCCTGTCTTTATTATCACTTGGAACAATGCCTTGCGCCTTGTGTCTCAGAAGTTTCACTTGATATTTACGCCGAGATGCGCAAAGAGGTTACAACGTTCCTAAAAGGCGACCAAAGCGGTATACTGGCTTTATTAGAAGAGAAAATGCAAAGAGCGGCTGATGCACTTCTATTCGAACGGGCTCTAGAATATAGGGACCTAATTCAGGACTTAAAACTACTTAGTGAAAAACAAAACATCACTCTCAATGATTTTATTGATCGAGATGTTTTGGGGTACGCAGTCACAACGGATCAGATGTGTATTCAGATTTTCTATTTACGGCAGGGCAAACTTCTGGCACGGGATAGTTTTATTTTCCCTTATTATGAAGAGCCAGAAGAGGCTTTCATTTCTTTTATTGCTCAATTTTATATCGAACATACATGGCCTCAGGAAATCTTGCTTCCGCCGATAGAATCTCTAATCTTATCCAGCCTATTTCCTATCACGGTTCCTCAAAAAGGGAAGAAACATGAACTACTCCAAATGGCCATGTCGAATGCTCAGACCACCCTTCATGATCAAATTACACTAGAAATTCGCCATCAATCTGAGACCCAGCTCGCTTTAGCTACGCTCGGAGACCTATTAAAGATCCCCGTTCCCAGCCGAATCGAAGCCTTTGACATATCCAATACAGCAGGGACACACACTGTTGCCGGGATGGTTCAATTCATGGAGGGTAAACCCCAGCGCAGAGGGTACCGGAAATATAAAATCCAGCCCATGGAAACCAGTGATGACACGGCTGCCATGGGACAGGTTATTTTGCGTCGGTATACACGAATGATTGCGGAAAACAGCCCTCTTCCAGACTTAATTTTAGTCGATGGAGGCAAAGGACAAATTAATGCTACCCTCGGTGCACTCAAGGCATTAAACATAATGATTCCCGTCGCCGGAATGGTTAAAAACGACCGGCATCAAACCCACGGACTCCTTGATCAATCCGGTAATCAGGTTGCCCTACCCAAAAACCACCCCACCTTTTATTTACTCGGCAGGATTCAAAATGAGGTTCATCGTTTCGCCATCACATTTCATCGTCAACAACGGGCAAAAAGCATGACACTCTCTGCGTTAGATAATATCCCTGGAATTGGGCCGAAACGCAAGCAACACCTTCTGCATCATTTTTCATCGCTTGAAGACATTAAGCAGGCAAGCATTGAGAAACTTCAAGCAGCCGGACTGCCACACAGTACTGCCTCTGTGATTTACGGATACTTTCGCACACCATCCTAAGCACAGATTAATCTAATAGGAGGTTTCACGCTCATGATCCTAAACTATCGAGTTGAATTATGTAGAAATTGTTATTTTAAACGAACCCACCAATGCGTACTTTCAGATTCCTACATTCAAAATCCGTCATTTCCCTATACAAAACCCGGCGGAGAATGTATTAAACACAAGCCGATTCCCTGGTTACCGCAATAATAGCAGTATAATAAAAAAGGTACAGCAGGAACTTTATAGTCCCCGCTGTACCTTTTGACTAAGTAATACTAGTTAGCGCGCCGAGCACCAAGGTAACGGCTTGCATAATAACTATCACTTAGGCTTGTAACCCGAACGCCACTGTTCGACGCATGAACAAAACGTCCGCCACCGATATAAATTCCAACATGAGAGGCTCCTGGAGCATATGTCGAAAAGAATACTAAATCCCCTGATTGGAGTTGCTCTCGCTTTATGGAAGATCCCACGTTGAACTGTTCACTAGCGGTCCTCGGCAAGTAAGTACCAGATCCCCTAAATACATATTGTGTATATCCCGAACAATCAAAGCCACTGCGACTCGTTCCACCAAAGACATAGGGAACTCCAACAAGACTTAAGGCATGATCCGCAATATCCGAACTACTCGATCGAGAAACTTGTTGTTTAGATTCAACCACTGCAACTTGAACAGGTTTTGGAGTACTTTTAGTGGATGCAACTACAACCTTCGGATTACTTTGGCTGGGTACTGACTGTTTTGTCAAGGTATCCGTTTCCATAGGGTTAATCACCGGACTTGAGACCCATTTCAATTGTTTATGCACCGCCTCTGTATAGGTTCCAGTCGGCACATTGGATGTAACCACAGACATAGGCTTCATTAAAGAATGACTTGTTGCTACTTGAGTTTGAGTCGTAGCTAATGCTGGTAGGCTACTCGCTAAAATTATTCCCGCCAATATAGAGCTTCCCAGCCACATCCGTTTAGATGAGGGAATCACCAAGAACTTTTCCACCTTTCGTAGCTTACGAGGTTAGTTGACGGATTCGGGCAGAAGGTGTTTGCCCTACACGCGAAAAGGGCCGCGTGATTCACCCCAATATAATCCCCCGCTCCAAGTACATTAAATTTGGATTCAGCTTTTTGAATGTCCTATATATTATTCGTGATAAAATTGCAAAATCCTGCCTAATTAGAATAAATAATTGAACAGAATGCGTCACACCTACGTTTCCCTCAGGCACCATGTCTTATGCACGCTCTCCTATTCCTTAAAAAAACAAGCGCCTCTCAATTGAGAGGCGTGCTTTTCTTTAAACGTTAGGAGGCAACGAGTCAATATTGAGGCTTAGGTCAAGTAGGTTTTCCCACTGGGTTCCTTCGGTTTCCCGCAAGGCGATTTCTCCTTTTCCCCAGCCTGAGGTGTCGCCATCACTCAGAACTTGATCACCACTGAGTCCGCACTTCAATCCTCGTTGGTACACGATCTAGAAGTTTCCTTAACACTCCTTGACAATCTAGCCTCTTTTGCAGAAAAGCATTTCCAGCAATCTAGACAGCATCGGC